>CAJXOS010000085.1 GCA_913057725.1 uncultured Lewinella sp. | reverse complement strand
ACTAAGCAGGCATGGAATCACCCCGAATAAAACCACTCGACCTTATTTCGGCATACCAATTATCAGAAAAACTGACGGGAAGTTTTGGATTGGTGAACTCGATTATTTGTCCATATGGGCTTCTGACTTGTCAACAGTAAATGATATACCTTATCAGGAGGTCATTGAACAAGGAATGCAATACAGCTGGTCTTTATTTGAAGATCAAGCAGATAATTGTGTTTGGTCTGCTTATTCCTTTGCCATACATAAGCACTGCTCTGAACAAGGAATGCCTACCTCTTATTTTTATGAGGAATCCGGGTTTCAATCAAAAAGAATTCAAGTCTATCAATTTTTTCAAGACCCTCAAGTAGCCGCACTCTTTTGGCTGTGTACAAATGATGGCTTATACGTTTTTGATAAAACCAAAGGGGAAGCATTGCATCATTATCATGAAGAAGGAAAAGGAGCATATAACTTACCTGCTACAGAAATTCTCCACTTACATGTAGATGGTGAAAAAAACAGATGGTTAGCCACCCGTAGCGGATTGATTTTTTGGAATACTACCACCCAGAAAAAGCGTTTATTCAATCGTGATGATGGATTGTCAAACGAGGCCATCTACGCCATTTATGAAGATGACTATAATCGACTTTGGCTAAGCAGTGATTATGGTATCATGTCTTTGGATAAAACAACTTTTGAAGTACAAACCTATTTGGCCAAAGATGGCCTGGCTCAGACAGAGTTTAATCGGGTTGCTCATTTTCAGGAAAAGGATGGTACCATCTATTTCGGGGGCATGAATGGAGTCACCTCGTTTCATCCGAAAGATTTTCAGAGAAGGCAGGCGAATTATACCCCACTAGTCCTGTCAAACATCGAAGTATTTGAGGGAAAGACTGGTACGCTAGTCAATAAGATCAATGAGGCTATAGAAACGAGTAGTATTACATTTAAACCCACTGATCGATATTTCAGGGTGAAATTTGTTTTACCTACCTCCGGTGATCAAAGCACCACGCGATATGCCTGGAAGATCGAGGGTGTATTTGAAGATTGGAATTATCAAAAGGAAAATAGTCTTCAATTTGGCGCTTTGCCTTACGGTACGCACCGTCTTCAAATTAAAGGACAGACGGCGTATAGTGGTTGGTCTCCGCGTGAATTAGTCCTACACATAAAGGTGCTCAAACCTTTTTATCTAAAGTCGTGGTTCATTTTGTCCAGTGTCTTTGCTCTAATACTTTGTTTCGTTGTCCTGTATAGAAAAAGAGTCAAATCACTGAAGCAAAGACAAAGAGAGCTTGAGAAAGGTATCGAAGAAGCAACGGCTGAAATCTCCGCGGATAAACAGATTATCGAAAAGCAAGCGGAGGATTTACGCGAGCTAGACCGAATTAAGTCTCGCTTCTTCGCTAATATCTCCCATGAGCTGCGTACCCCGCTTACGCTCATACTAGGCCCATTGTCCTATATACTAGATAATCCAGAGGCGTGGGAAAAGACACAAATACAACAGCAGTTGCTGGTTATGCAACGAAATGGTAAGAGTCTGCTTCATTTGATTGAAGAAATCCTCGACCTTTCAAAGCTGGAAGCCAATAAGCTGGATTTAATGGAAACAGCTACTCCAGTCGTCGAATTTTTTGAACGTGTTTTTTGGGTATTCGAACCTCAATTTCAGAGTCAGGACCTGGATTACAATCTGGTTTTCAACCTGCAGGAAAAAGACTTGCAGCTAAGACTAGACAGGAAAAAAATGGAAAAGGTGCTCTACAATTACCTGAGTAACGCCATCAAATTCACCCCCAAAGGGAACAAGGTTGCAATGACAATCTCCGAAACTGATTCCCAATTGAAAATTGTGGTAAGTGATACTGGTCAGGGAGTGCCTCCTGAGGATTTGCCGCATATTTTTGAACGCTTCTATCAATCTATGCAAGCCGAACAAAGCCTTTATGGAGGCACTGGAATTGGTTTGGCCTTAGTTAAGGAGTTTGCGAATTTAATGGGGGGGCAAGCTTATGCAGAAAGCACTTTAGGTGTGGGCAGTAAATTTTATTTTGATTTACCCAAAAAATCAATCGTAGATAAGCATATCGTAACCCAATCGGCAATTGAGTCGTTCGAGCGAGAAGCTGATGAAACACTGATCACTGGCGTTGGATATGACTTCACCATTCTGATCGTGGAAGATAATGAGGAGATGCGCAATTTTATATGCCAACTATTAGAGCATCGTTACAAAAGGGTACTAAAAGCCCGGAACGGCGCAGAAGGATTAAGCCTCTTGAAAAGATATAAAGCTGACATACAGCTGATTATATCTGATGTCATGATGCCACAAGTGGACGGTTTGACAATGTTGAAGGAAATAAAATCAAACAACAGCTGGTCAGGAATTCCGGTGATCATGCTTACAGCCTTAGCTGCTGAAAGAGATAAGTTGACAGCATTGACGATTGGAGTCGATGACTACCTGACGAAGCCCTTTTCCGTAACAGAGTTATTAGCCAGGGTGCAGAATCTCTTGTACAATTATCACCAGCGCTTAACCTGGCAAAGCAGTCAGGAAGATTTACAGGAAGTGCCCGCTATTGCAGGCGACCCAGACTTAGTGTCTTCTTATTCAATGGAGGTTAATGGGTGGATAGCATCCTTAGAAAACACCATACAGCAGTCTTTACAAGTTTCAGGAATGCCAACTGTAGAATGTCTAGCAAAAGCATCTAATCTAAGCGTTCGTCAATTTCAGAGAAAAATCAAGCAATTCACGGGCTTAAGCCCTGCCCGCTTTATAAAGGAGGTGCAACTGCAAAATGCTCGCAAGGAACTCGAGAGTGGGATGGCACTTTCTGTAAAGGAAGTCGCTTACAATAATGGCTTTGGCTTACCTAGCACATTTTCAAAAGTATTTCGGCAGCGTTTTGGAAAAAAACCCAGTGAATATTTGTAATTAATCCCGTTCACAGCACCATCAAATTACAACCCCAGATTTCGCTGGGACGAAAGAATCCCTGGCAAGTTTTAGCGGCGTTCATTTACCCATTTTAAAGGAACTCGATCACCTTCGCGCACTTCAATTTCTCCGGTCTTAAAAGCCCAAATAAAGGCTATGCCTAACAAGTAAATCAAAGTGTTTATTCGCTCTAGTTTTGGTCAGATGGGTATCCTCAAAATTGAAGCCTCGCCGCTTACAACAACCGAAGAAAACCTCGATGCCCCAACGTTCAGCATACATTCTGCCCTGGTGCTTTAGCGGTGTATCACTAACCAAGATCAAGTACTCTTTAGCAGCGATCTTGTATCCGCCCATAAACAAGCGATAATGGAACACCACTTGTTGCTTGCGAAGACATCGAAAATGAGTGCAAGCAAATAGCGTTTTGGCTGCTTTTTCGCGCTCTTGTCCTGGTTTACGAACCTTTGCATCCACTCGAATGCGGATGATGAATCCAAGGTGCCGTTCTTTCAATGCTGTGATCCAATCTATAGAGCCAAACTCTCTGTCCATCAGCACGTAACGTATTTTAGTACGCTCCGCAGGCAAGAGTATTTTGAGTAGCTCATCCAGCAACTCAATTCGTTCTTCCGTATTTGAAAGTCCTCGCTTATCCAATAGCTTCCACACTAAGGGTATCGCAGTACCTCGCCAGGATATTCCAATGGTCAGAATATTAATATTGATGCGACCGAACTTCCAGTTCGTGCGGTCCATACTCAAGGCAACCCAGCTACCCTTATTGGCGTACTTTTCCCAGGCAAACCGGACAAATCTCTCCTGATCAAAGCTGTAACTTTTCATGAAGCGCTGAATGCGCTTGAAGTTGCTACTCCTCTTCACTTTCGCATTAACTACCAAAGCAAGCTTAGCAAAATTGACCGTACTCATCTGCAATAAGGCTAACACCAGCTTAGTCATCATCGTCAAGCGCTGACCATGCCCAGCAAAATATTCGCTAAGAGCTTCTTTAAGCCCTTTTTCTGTATCTTTCATCATGAGTAATTAGGCGGGAAATTATAGATTCGACACCTACAATTTACCCTTTTACCTAGTTACTCATTTTTTTTGTCCTGTACTCAGGTCAGATAATTAAAACCAGGTACGTGAGGTAGGACAAATAAAAAAGCCCATCCTCGCAGTGAGAATGAGCTTTTTTCCAAGTGATCCGGCTGGGGCTATTATTAAACTCATAACCCCTTGTTTTAAAGTTACTTAAAACTATCCTTAGAAATAACCAAGAAAATACTGTATCAATAAAATTGAAGATCAATCCCTATTGCCCTGAACTCAGGATCAGAATATCCTCTGGACTATCTTCTCAAATAGCTTTTCAATCGCGGCGATAAATTTTGCATTTAGATCTCCACTGATAATATTGATCTCGTACGTACCCTCCACACCTTTTTTAAAGTCGCTATAGTCTCTGAATGTACTGATAGAATTCTCAGAAAGCATGAATTTAATCAACCGGGCTTCTTTCGGGGAATTACTTTTGGAGCAGCTGACTTCACCATTTTCATGGGTTATCTTATTGCGTAAAAGTCTGACACAATCAATGAACTCAAACTCTGGATTCAATTCACTTTTATTTATTGGAAACTCTGTAGTGAGGTAGGTAATAGCATTGTTGAAGGCTCCACCGCTCTTCTTCACTGCTTTGCTCAAGCCCTTGTGTTCCTTCATAAAATCACAGAGCTTTATTAGATACTTTTCTAGTACCGAGTAAGTCTGAAAAATTATGGCAGACCGAAGCAGGTTGGGGTAATACTTCTGATAATTGTGATATTCCTCTGCCAAAGTGTCTTTAAGAAACGCCTTGTACTCCTCATCATCAATATCATCCCAATCAATTGTCGCGTACTCTGAATTACTCTCCTTTCGTTTCCTTTCCAAGAAAGACTCTACCTCCGATTGATAATCAGTAAGTTCAGCGAGTTTTATTTTAATGAGCTTCAAGTAGACTTTGCCAAAATTCATGGTTTCCCGTTTGATTAATTGAATAGAGTGATCAAGTATATAGCATATTTATACGCTTATCCCAGTTCAAACAACAATAAGGCTGTCTATAGTTCCCCTAGATTATTTCACCCCGTATTTCCACCGCTCCTAACTAGTTATTTGTCATTCGCTGCAAAGTACGTTTCCAAAATTTATCTCCTTTATTATCTTTGAAATTACGTTATTTGACCACTGCTGAATAATCAAGCAAGCGCCCTCATGGAAAACACCCACATTCAAAATTTCATTACCAAATGGTCTGCTTCCGGAGCAGCTGAACGCGCTAATGCTCAATCGTTCATCATCGAGCTATGCCAAATACTAGGAGTTGAGGCCCCAAAGCCTAAAACGCCCATTGAGAGCGAAAATGCTTATGTTTTTGAAAAGACAATCCCTGGTGGTTCCGGTAATAAAAATTTTATTGACTGCTACAAGCGAAGCCATTTCGTATTAGAGGCTAAGCAGGGAGCTGACGCAACTGACGACAGTAAACCACTATCTAAACTTGGTCAAAAACAGCGGGCGAAACGCAAAACCGGGCATGGGAAACGCGGCACCAAAACATGGGATACCGCCATGGAAAAAGCTCGTCGTCAAGCGGAAAACTACACTCGTCGCCTACCGAAAGAGGAAATCCCTGATGGGAGACCACCGATTATAATGGTTGTCGACGTGGGGCATAGTATCGCTCTATATGCTGACTGGAGTCGCGCTGGTGGGCATTACGCCCCGTTCCCCGATCCGTCTAGCTACCGGATTCCGATAACAGACCTTGTAAAAGGAGAAACCCAAGAACTATTACACACTGTTTGGACCAATCCAGTCAGCCTTGATCCAACCCGACGAAGTGCCGCCGTAACTCGTGGCATTGCGGATCGACTAGCAAAGCTGGCTAAATCACTAGAAGGAGAACACTCCCCTAAACGAGTTGCTGGCTTTCTCATGCGTTGCCTTTTCACCATGTTTGCCGAGGATGTGGGACTACTCCCCGAACGCAGCTTCACACAGTTACTGGATGATTTGCGAAAGGCACCTGAGTCCTTTGCTCCGATGATCGAGTCTCTTTGGGATACGATGAATACCGGTGGCTTCTCAGTTATTCTAAGACAAAAACTACCGCAGTTCAATGGTGGATTATTCGCTAGTTCGGATGTCATCGAATTGAATAGTGACCAGATACAATTACTGAAAGAGGCGGCAGATGCTCAATGGAAGGAGGTAGAACCAGCGATCTTCGGTACGCTTCTAGAGCGTGCCTTAGACCCTCGCGAACGCCACAAGCTAGGGGCTCACTATACACCACGGGCCTACGTAGAACGGCTGGTGCAACCTACAATTATTGAGCCCCTACGCATCGAATGGGAAGCTGTCCAGGTAGCAGCCCTCCAGTTGGCCGACCAGGACGAGCCAGCAAAAGCAAGACAAGAAGTAGAAAAGTTTCTCCAACGCCTAGCAAACCTGCGCATTCTGGATCCTGCTTGTGGCACTGGCAACTTCCTTTACGTTACCCTTGAATTACTTAAGCGTCTGGAAGGCGAAATACTCAATACCTTGCAGGCTCTCGGCCAGGGTCAGATTAGCCTTGAAATAGCTGGCGTTATGGTTACACCGGCAAACATGTTAGGTATTGAGGTCAACCCTAGGGCGGCCGCAATTGCCGAGTTAGTGCTATGGATTGGTTTTTTACAATGGCACTTAAGGACTCGTGGAGATCTACTCGGACTACCAGAGCCGATTATCCGCGATCTGCACAATGTGGAATGTCGGGATGCAGTGCTTAGCTGGGATGACCGACAACCTCAGCTAGATAAAAATGGACAGCCCGTTACCCGTTGGGATGGGCGAACAACCAAGCCGCATCCTATCACAGGAGATGAAATACCTGATCCAACTGCACGCGTACAGAGTTACGAATACATAGACCCTCAATCAGCAGAATGGCCAGTAGTGGACTACATTGTGGGAAACCCACCATTCATAGGAACGGCCCGAATGCGAGAGGCCTTGGGTGACGGTTATACGGAAGCGATAAGAAAAGTCTATCAACATGTGCCTGACTCGGCGGACTATGTTATGTTCTGGTGGGACAAAGCAGCAGAAAAAATACGTAATGGTGAATCAAAACGCTTCGGTTTCATTACTACGAATAGCTTAAAGCAGACTTTTAATCGTCGGGTACTACAGTATCATATGGGCCAGCAAACGCCTCTTTCATTAGTATTTGCCATTCCGGACCACCCGTGGGTAGACAGCGTGGACGGAGCTGCTGTAAGAATTGCAATGACAGTTGGGGTTAGCGGCAATAAGGATGGTAGGTTAAGCACCATTGTCCAAGAAGACTTAGACAACGATTCAAAAGTTGCAGAAATCGCCTTATCAACGAGTATCGGAAAGCTTCTTTCAGACCTCACAATTGGTGCAGATGTAGCTAGCGCAAAAGAACTCAAGGCCAATTCAGCATTGGCAAATCGAGGAGTCCAATTAATCGGCGGAGGCTTTATGGTTTCTCCAGATCAGGCTAAAATGCTTGGACTAGGCACTAATGCTACAGTTAAGAATCATATTCGACGATACTTAAATGGAAGAGACCTAACGTCAACATCAAGAGGACTAATGGTTATTGACCTATACGGTTTATCCGAAAGTGATGTCCGTGCAAAAATGCCAGAGGTGTATCAACATGTTTACGAAAACGTAAAGCCGCAAAGAGATGAGAACCGCAGAAAAACATATCGCGATAACTGGTGGATTCATGGAGAGCCCCGAAGCAAAATGCGTAAGGCGAACTCTGGTTTGAACAGGTATATCTCGACCGTGGAAACGTCTAAGCATCGATTTTTTGTCTTTCTAGACGCAGAAATACTACCCGACAATCGATTAGTTAATTTTGCATTTTCAGATGCTTACATATTGGGTATTCTATCATCAAGGTTTCATGTGACATGGGTACTAGCCAGCGGGGGGCGCTTAGAGGATAGACCGGTTTATAATAAAACTCGGTGCTTCGAAACCTTTCCATTTCCTACTCCAACAGAAGCAAATAAAACCCAGATACGCGGAATTGCCGAACGCCTTGATGCCCTCCGAAAGCGCCAACAAAAATTACATTCAGGCCTAGGTCTGACCGACATGTATAATGTCCTCGAAAAAGGACGCGCCGGAGAACCTTTAACTGAAAAAGAGCGCATCACCTACGAAAACGGTTTAATTGGGATCCTTCGACAGTTACATGATGAACTAGACGCAGCCGTGGCAGAAGCTTATGGCTGGCCTACTAACTTAGAGGAAGGTGAAATATTGCAACGTCTAGTTGACCTGAATACCGATCGAGTGGCCGAAGAGGCCAAGGGCTTAGTCCGCTGGCTACGGCCGGACTACCAGGCTCCAGAGGAAGTACAACAGGGAAAACAAGGCACATTAGAAATACACACAGAGCAGCTAACACCGGAACCAGTGGTCACAGAGAAGCAGCCTTGGCCTGCTGAGTTGCCTGCACGTGCTGCTGCACTCCGTGAGGTGCTTTCTTCCATCTCCGTACCAACTGGAGTAGAAACAATAGCAGATGCGTTTAAAGGCCGAAAAACGGCTAAGCGACTGCGGGAGGTAGAGAGCCTTTTGGATACTTTGGTTGCACTAGGTCAGGCAGAGTCGACGGAACAGGAACAAGAGAAAAAATACGTTATTAGTTAATTCTACCGACTCCACAAAGTATCCACGATTATAGAAAAAATTGAATTTGACCATAGCAATGAAAAAAGAAGAAAGTCAAGTACTGCAGTACCTGAAAGCTCAAGGCTATACAAATATCCAGTATGAGCCAGATGGAAATATTCCTCCAGATTTTCTCCTAAATGGGAGAATTGCTATCGAAGTGAGAAGACTGAACAAATACATTACCATTGGAAATAGGAAAGAACCCATTGAAAAAGCAGACTATCAAGTGCAAGCATTACTGCAAAAAATAACAGATAGCATCCAAACACCGGATTATAAGCACTCAATCTACCTTTTTCTGGACTTCAAACGCCCCTTAAACATTAAGCAATACAAGAATAGCATAATCTCAACCCTCAATAACCACCTCAAGACTCCAGAGAAAATAGCTGAGTATAGATTTGGTACTAACCTGATAATCAGAACCTTTCCCGCTAACCAAAAGCTGGCAACTATCTACCGAATTGGCGGATCTTCAGATGATGACTCAGGTGGATTTATAGTTAGTGACATATACAATGTTCTCCCTCATATTCTCAGTGAAAAAGAAGGCAAAATATCCAAATACAAGAGCCGCTATCCTGAATGGTGGTTAGCCCTAGTTGACACAATCGGGTACGGTTTCTCTTCGAATGATTTAGCACAGTTTAAACAACTCCCCCTCCTCAATACAGACTTTGACAAGGTTCTTTTAATCTCACCATTAGACCATACAAGAGGATTCACCATTATAGGATGATAGCTTCTAAGTGGCAAGGGTATTTGGTATCGGTAAATAGAGATTACAACCAAAGTAGCCCCTCCTCCGCCAAACTGTAAAATCCTCTTCTGGTAATGACCAAGCTGTCTACAAATTCAATATCGAATAAGTTTGCCATTAGGTGCAAGGCGTGTGCGGATTTCACATCTTCCAAGGAAGCCATTTCCAACCCGTGCGGATGATTATGGGCGACCACAAATCTCTCTGTACTAGTGCAAATCAAAACCTGGAAAATTAGCCGGGGATCGGTATCTACAATATCCTTTCCTCCCTTAGCTAGACGATAGTAGAAAACGGGTTGATTCAGGTGATTGAGCGCGAGTAAGATAGCCTCCTCCTGGGTATCGAAAGTACCTTGGTCAAACAGCTTCCTAATATACTTGGCCAGCTTTTCTGCCGAGTTCAGGACCTTTCCCTTAGCTTTTGCCTGCTGAAAGTGTAGTTTCAACTCCGGCCACCCCTTGCTTCGGTGTTTTTCAAAAATGGTTGTGATCTTCATTAATTCGTGATTATTCCGTGTCAAATACGTGATTAATAGGTGACAAATAGGTAAACCAACTAGCTCTTTAGACCCTCTGCCAGCTGATCAATAACGGCCGTATAATGCTCCACCCAGCTCTGGTTATTCTCAATGGCCTCCGCTGTCCTCTTGCATACTTTCCCCTTTTCCCGTTCCTGTGCTAAGGCCTTTTGCTGGTGGCTTCCTAATCGCTTTTTATACATCTTCAGCCGTTGTTTCGCCTCACGTAGTTCTTTAGTACTGTATTCGTGTTTCGTGTGTGACCCCTCCGTGTTTGGTGTGCTATAAAGGTCACACGAACTTTCAGCTTCTACTTCTTTCTGAAAACCAATTTGTCGACGTCGTGGGGAGGCTACCTCAGGCTCTTTTGTATTAAGGTAAATCACCTTATCATCATCCTCTCCTTTTTCTAACTGAAGTTTGATAGTTACGTGCTGTAACGCCTCAGCTATATCATATACAGCCCCTGGCTGTGCAGGTTTTGGTGCAGCAGGTGTATTATTGGCAAAAGCGGTTATCCGCTCATGTAGCTTGTAGTTGATTCTTTCCCGCACGGCGCACCACCACTCTGTGAACCACCCAGGCCGGAAGTCGTAAGCCTCAATTTGCACACTCTCAGTAATGCCGGCGCCCTTTCGATGAATACGATCTAAGACCACTGAAACAGCGAATAAGAACAAGCATACAACCGTAAACCACCCCAAGCCACCACCGTATTTGTTGACATTGGCCAGGCGATCAGCTTCAGCTTGTTTATTGGTTGTGTGGACTTCAGCAGTGGCCTTTTTTCGGTTTGCTACCGCTTCCTTTACTTGTACTCGATAGTCGGCCTGGGCTTGAGTCAATTCGTCAGCTCGTGCAGCTTCCAGTGCTGCCAGGGCTTCGACCTTTTCGGCTTGCAGTTCGGCCCGCTCTTGACGAACTCTATCCTTGCGACTTGCATAGCTTTTACCCGTTCGGACTTCTCGGCTTTCGTACCCTCTTATCTTTTCGTCCTGAGCTTTGATCTTACCATCAAAAGCGGTACCGGTACTTGCAATCTTGGCCGTATAATTATTGACTATGAGGGTGCTATCTGCAACAAAGACTTGCCGGTGGGCGGCGGTTTCTACTTGGTAGATACTATCTACCTGGGTAGTTGTTTCCTGTTCAGCTTCTGGGGTAAGATCATCAACTATTACTCTGGAGTTATGAAACGAAAGGAGGCCCGAAGTGGTGAACAGCGCTACGGATAGCAGCCAGACAAAAACACTAATCCATAACTCAAGTCCGGACCAACGACGGTATAAAACCGCATCGACGGCCACCGGAAAAGTCTTCCGTAACCCTACCTCAATCACAAGAGTAGCAAGTGCGGCCACTAGCGCGGCAAACAATAAACCCCACCAGCCCAGGTAGAAGGGTTCCAAACTTGCCTTTGTGCTGGTGAAGATGGCTCCGCTTTCAGTAATGCCGCTGACGACTTGAGCAAATAGGCCCGCCCACACTACCGAGCGAATCAGGTTGGCGTAGGTATCGAAGAAATTCTTGTCTTGCGGTAGGCTGTGTAAAGATTTCATAATTTTACATGTTTAACTTTTGTTAAATATGCCTCGCTCGGTATTGCTTCCAACACAGCCGGGCGGGGCTTTTCTGTGACATCATTTTGAAGGTTACAGGAGGGATAAATTACCCCCCACCCCCACTTAGCGTTTCCTATGCACTTATGCACTTTCCACTCCTAAGAGACTGATAATCTTGATTTTGGCGAGTGCATAATTCCTATTTCCATATGTACTTAGTGCATTTGTAATGCTCTGCTCGTTTAACCACATCTTCCTTTAAGTGCATAACTTCAACTTAAGTGCATAAAACAGTGCATAGAATAGCGCCTTATTTGGGTCCTATGCTCTTATCTCAAACCTTAAATCCTTCTAAACCAAGTCATTGAACCTAGACAGTGCATAAGTGCATAAGAATCTTGATATTTTGAGGGAGGGGGGTAAGTCCTCCTAATCGGGAAAGCGAAATGTGACATAGCTCTTTCCGTTGCTTCGAGTCTCCTCCAAATCAGCGTACACCTGGTCATACTCACAGTAGAGGCGGAGCCAGGAAGTGAACGTTCGCTGCTTCAACCATTGGAAATCCGGATAGCGCCCTACGAAGTCATTGAGCAGAAGTGCCTTGTCTACCCTACCCTCTTGTTTCGCTGCTTCGATCCGGTCTTCCATCCACTGGACGAACTCAGGAGCCGTCTCCTCGATCTTTTTGCGTTCATGCAGGTTGATCGCCTTGGGATTTTGCAAACCTTTCTGAAAGTAGATCTTTACACAGTCTAAAACTCTTGCTTGGGTGTCCAGTTATCGTCGTAGTATTCAGCTAGTTCAACTTCCACTGCTCGCCCCCTGGCTGAGGAGCCGGATATTTTTACGGTCAGATTGGTAGAGAGAGCAACTTTAGCTCTAATGATTGAAGGTGCCTCATTCTTGCGTTCTCGCTTTATACCTTCTGTGATGTCATTAAAAAGATCCTCGAACTTGAAGCCACGCTTTACGTCGTTTAAATGAACAAGTCGCGTATCAAGGCCCAGCTCCTGATACTTGAAAGTTTTACCAGTATCAAAGTCCTTGCCATTGAGTTCCACGTAGGTTCTCGACGTTTTGAACTCACGATTAAGCATGTGACCCAGTGCTTTCAACAGCAAGGTTTTGCCAGATCGACCGTTAGCGTCATTGTCTTCAGATATTCTGCTATCAGTATAAACTACAGCCTTCAGTTCCCGCTCAAAAAAAGCGTGTAGCAAGTATCCAATGACCGTCTTAAACGCTACCAAACGGGCAGGGTCTTTTCGGGGATTCATGCGGCCGTAGAACGGATGTTGTTCCCAACAATCAGCTACATTGACAAGAAAGCGGTAGAAGGTACTCTGTTGACATCTGGCGAGTGGCACTTCGACATAATCTCTCTTCAAGATTTGATTTTCCCAGATATAGTGCTTCAGTTCCGAATATGGGCGCAGCTTTGCACCATCTCTGCTCACTTCAACGAATCCATTTTGGTAGTAGAAGTACGCCACATCTTTGGTGTGCTCATTGAAGACAATGGGCATATCAGGGCGTAATCGTCCCAGAATATCATTGGAGAAAAAACCAGCTATACCCGCATACATTTTGTTACAAAGCACCTCTTTTTCGATATTTCCGGGCAGTTCTTCTGGAGCCAGATCAAGGTACGAGTCAAAGGCGTCTATGACCTCTTGACGGGTGCATTCGCGAACCACATTATCAGTAATACGCACTATAAAAGACTCGCCATCCCGGTCGAAACGCCGGAATCCAAAGTGCTTCAACAGCTGTACTAACTTGAGGTGTTGAATCTTTGGTTCGCCCTTGAACACTTTGTAGAACAAGAAGAACTTCCCATCTAAGTTGTCGTCATTCTTAGGAGTCGCATTACTAGTCTGTTGATTTATTGATGTTCTCATGGCTTAGATTTGAGGGATAGAACAAGAAGATCGGCGGGCCATTATAGCCTGATAATCGTACCGAATACCATTCCGTGAGCAGTGTCCAAGAAATGAACTAATAGTGACCTGGTCCCGGTCTTTCGCTATTGCCTTATCGAATTGGTAGTTGAAGTCGCGCTCGTTAAAAGAAGCTCCGAGTTGACTTACCCTTTGGGCGTAATACCTACCTTCTTCTCCTTTCCAATTTGCAAATGGGAGTAGAATTTTTGTAAACCACCATTCCGTCACACTCCCGGTTACGTCCAGTCCTAAATTCTCCAGTTGAAGAATACAGTCCATCACTTTTTCCTCAGTTGTAAACGGTGCCTTATATCCTGCAGAAACAGCCACTTTCCTCTCCCTGTCACCTTCATTTTTCTGATTGGAACGAAAGCGGAAGACAGCGCTCTGTTCATTGTGGTAGACTAGCTCTATGGGAGTGTAGGCCAGAAACCAAAGTCGTCCCTCGTCCCAGGTCGCCGTATCAATATGTTCACCGGTAATACCAGGTGATTTCAAGGCAAGATTGAGCACCTGAGCGAGGTCATCTGCAATCTGGAGGTAGGCTTCTCTTCTCTTTCCCGGCGGGAAATCTGACCAGACATAGATTCGGGCTCCTCCACCAAGACTTTGTTCCATGTGGTAGATGTATGGGCAGTGAGAGACGTGCTGCAAATGCTGCTGATACGTCGCCTGATTACCTCCATCCAAGTCGAAAACAAACAATGGTATAAGCTCACTGCTATGACCTCGGTGCAAATCTTTGCCAGGCTTAATAACTGGGATCAGTGATTTGCGAGCAGTCTTGTACTTCGGAATGCTCAGTGATTTTAGACTCCTCAGATTCAGTGTTTTCTCCTGAAGTGAAACACTTGTTGTCTGATAGTCAAATAGTGTGGCCAAAGTCCATATCCTCGTGGCTGGCTCTCCATTAAATGTCTTTACGTGACGAAAAACCGACACCGGTGCTTGTCCTCTTGCGGCTGTATTTTCCAAATATCTCTTCTCATATTGTAACGAATTCATATCTCTCTTTCTTTATGATTCCAGAAATAGGTTATCCAGGCTGAGTATGGTTAACTCAGCTAAGCAGTACCGTTCACGGGCTAGTGCCGGTACTAACTGTTTAGTCAGAATTGAATAGTGGTATGCTCACCAATCGTCTGGTTCCTCTTGCTGACTCTTCAGGCTCTTAATGGAGTAGTAGAGCCGCAGACGTTCCAGAAAGGAAGTGGACTGTATCAGTCGAACTTGTAGGTAAACTATCGTTGCGGCACCGGGACTTAACCTCTTTCTGGGGATGCTTGCTTGTGGCTCCATGGAATGACATCGTATAACGCAGAAAAGCGGATTTTTAAATACTTACGATGTCCCGTACTATGATGAAAGAAAGTGGGCGGAGCCTTGCTCGGGTAGTGAAGTTTAATTAACTTTAACATAACTTAAAACTATTTAGAAAGGGCACGCCTACAGGCGTGCTTTTTTATTTTCACGCCTTTAAGACATGGTGATCTTGCCTTTTTCTAATGCTTCTTTGATAGCGCTCCGGTAGAAGTATATTCTTCCTCCCAACTTGTGACCAACTAATATTCCCGCCCGCATACGCTGATAGAGGGTAGTACGTGAAATATCAAGTAATTCCATTACGTCACTTGTCGTCAAGATTTCCTTCTGAATAGAGCTAGTTCTTATATTATTCATTTTGTAAGAATTGCAAGGTCAAAAAAATATTATGCCCTGAGGGCAGTGCTAAGATAACCTCTATTCTTACAAAATACAAATCACAAGAATATAACTTTACAATCTAGTTGCTTGTTCTGAAATAATGGCAGCTAACCGTGCCGTATAAAACTCAGAGACCTCAGCGGGAGGCACTAAGCGAAGATGTCGAAAGAAGTAATTATGGGGGGGAATAGCATCCAGGTATCGGTTCTCCGGAAGGTTGTTATCACAAAACGCAGCCCAATTCGCTTTAAGATTTCCGGCCAGCCAATTCAGATTAGTCGTTCTCTCCTCTGTAGAGTCAATAAAAGCACCTACGAGAAAATACAACTCGAAGTCTAACTGTTCCGCTTTCGACAATCCATTTAGTAGCCCTAGCCGGCGAAGTGCTTCGTAGTTTTGAAAAAAATAGGGCTGATTTAAAACCTCAGTTGGTTCAATGTCATTCACTTGCTTTCTCATTAGCTCACAACCAATGGTATTGCAGTGATTGTCTAGAGACACCATGATATCTGCTAAGTAAAAATCAATCCGAGAGCTCAGTCCCTTCATTCTGAAGTTATCCCTAAACTGGTTTACTTCATAATCAACTATTGCAGAGATATTTTCCTTTAAAAAATGTAGACGTTCGGCCAAACCATCCCGATGTGAAACAACAGCTCCTTGAGCGAAAGTTAATTGGGGACCAGTGCTCAAAAGCCCAACAACTTCGTCAAAAATCTTTTCCGAAACATATCCATAATACGCCGGTGCCCCTCTATTCTCAAGCGGGTAGTTGTAGAATAGCAAGTCCCAATTCACCTTAAATTGATGGTTCTTCTGATTATAACTAACCTGAACATAAATTGGATAAGACAACTCCCCATTATCTTCAACATGCGGCTTCAAGCGCTGATTGAGAAAAAAAGTCACCGTTAATTTCTTATCTCTAACTAACATTTCACACCTATCTAAAAAAGTCTAAATCAACTGCCGCTCTAGCCACATCCTTCCCTGACGCTCTAAGGTACGCTTTCAGGGTGGCAATACGATTCCACCCACCGAGTTTAGCAATGGTGGCTACAGACACGCCCTGCAGCGCCATATTGGTAGCACCAGAGCGCCGAGCCGTATGAGTTGTGACAAACTTCCATTTTGGGCCCCTCCTGTCACCTTCTTGTCCTGGCTCATTGATGCCTGCCATAGCCGCGACTTGCTTGATATGTCGATTGGCTTCCTGGTTCGTGTCCTGTCCCATATCCCAGTTATGACGCTCCAGAATGTGCCTGCACGCGGGCTTAATCGGAATCACTACCGGCACATTCGTCTTTTCACTCTGATACCGGAGGAACCAATTCCCGTTTTCCTCATAAGCCATAGAGCGATGGATCCGTACACTATCACCGTAGCGCATCAAAAGGTAATAGGATACCAGGAAACGATCTCGTTCCCGCGCTAAGTGTGGAGAATCGCTAAGGTCTAGCTTTTCCAACTTCTCTATTTCCTCTTGCCGCAAGTAGATCTTCTCGGTGGTTGTCCTGGTCGCTTTGAATCGCTTGTAGTCTCTATTTGTGTGCAGATTCCTCTCCTCCGAAACTCTAAATACCTTCTTCAATATTTTCGCGTGTTTCAATAAGCCCGCAGACTTACACCGCCCATGGTCTACCAACCAGCGACAAAACTCTGCGTACCAGTTGAGATCACAATCGTTAAAGGTGAAATCCTTTTGCCCCGTCCATTGGCAATATTGCGATAAGCGACTGTAGGTACTCTGGTAGTTCTTCCTAGTTCCTTGCTTGATCGGGTGCAACCCTTTGTCTATTTCCTCAATATAGAGTTCCAAAAATTTCAGCAGCGAACCCTTCCCCACTACCCCGGCGTACAGCTCTGCCTCATGCGTTATGAGTAAATGCTCAATCTTCGCATTCATTGCCAAGTAATTCGGATGTGTTCTTCTGACCCTTCCTTTTTTACCGTCCCAATCCTTAGGCTTTAGCTTAATGCCCGTACTGTGATACCTTTTAGGTGGGTAGGTATAGATCTTCACATCAGCAGTGCCATCTGTACGTTTTTCGTAGGTCCAAAGGATGGCTTTTACCGTCATCTTAGAAAAGAGAGTTGTTTCTTAGAAAAATCTTAGAATCCAAAGTTAAATAACCTCAACTAAAATTAACTAAGATCAACTATGAGAGAAGGGCTTATCTAATTGACTACCAATAGAAAAGGCGCTAACTACCTGATAGTTAACGCCTTTTGTTTTTTAAGTCTAATTTGACCAAGTGATCCGGCTGGGGCTCGAACCCAGGACCCATACATTAAAAGTGTATTGCTCTACCAGCTGAGCTACCGGATCAGCCGCCTTATTTCCTAAGGCGACGCAAATATACGATCATATATTCAGCAAAAGCAAGAAAAAAAGCAACATTTTTTACCAAAAAACGTAAACAGCTCATTCCCAGTAGCTCAGCAAATTTCTAGCGGATACTTCCGCGTTGTCGACGGCTTTCGGCATCCGCTCCCTTCTCAAAACGGTACTGTACGCTGAGGGACGTACGCCAGCCCGTCCAGGCAAAATAGTCCTCCTGTTGGAAGCTTGGGCGGAATAGCTCGCCACGGCGCCAACGGGGACTAAAGGTGTTGAGCGTAACGGTTAGTTTTTTGTTCCATTGCTTGCTGATCGCCAGACTGCCATCATAGCGCGCTCGGCGGATGCTTTGTACATCTTTGTAGCGGCCCTCATAGAAGAAGCTGCCTTGTAAGCGCAGGTCTCCGGGAAGTTTGGTCTGCAAGCGCAATCGACCGGACCAGGTGGCAAAGTCGAAGTCGAAATTACGTTCCGCGAATTGGCCCTCTTGCCGGTAACCGTAGTAGTTTAGATCCGTAGATATCGTCCAGTTTTCGTGGGGGCGGTAACTTGTTATCAACTCCAGCCCGTAGCGATACTCCCGATCCAGATTGATCGGGCGAGTCACGATCGTACCACTTGACAGGTCAAAGGGGTTATCCGCTTCTTGCTCCACTACAAATTGGAATACATCAACGGTACGCGAACCATAAATGGCGGGATTGATGGTGAACTTCTCCCAGCGTTGAAGGAAGTTCAGCTCTAGACGATCCGTATAAGCTGGATCTAGATCGGGGTCACCAATAAAAAGGGTGTTGGGGTCACCCAGCCCCCGAAATGGGTTCAGCTGCCAGAAAGATGGACGGCGGATCCGTCGACTGGAGGTTAGTTGCATGCTGCTGGCCTCAGAAAAGGTACGACTCAGGCTGAACGATGGAAATAATCGATTGTACATTTTGCGAACATCTGCAATAGATTCAGCACGGCTTTCCACTTTGACCAGCGTATACTCATTTCGCAAGCCCAGCTGCAAAGACCACTTCTCGCCCTCCAGTTGATATTGAAAATAGCCGGAGCCAATCCGTTCAAAGTAATCGAGTTCATTAATGAAACCCGCGAGCACATTCCATTCACCGGCTTGATCTTCTTCCACCAAATAGTCGCTACTGATAATTCGAGTTTCTCCACGGATCCCCATTTCCAGGTGACCGCTCTCCCCCACCGGAAGTTCATAGTCTGCCTGCAACAGATGATCACGACTACTTTCAATGGTCTGTGTTCGATACCGTAGTAACGTTTCCGATACAGGAACACTTTGCGCGATCCGCGTATCTTCTGATTCAGTCTCTTCCCAAAGATCATTTTTGAAATAGATCGCCAACTGTTCTCCTTCTCGGGTTAGGTCCTTGGTGTAGGTCAAGTCCAGTTGTTGATAGGTGCCTGGCTCTCGATAGTCTAAAGTTTGCCCCCAGCTATTGGTTGGCAGCCCCTGAGCATCGGTAAAATCATAATCGCGGCGCATCTCATCATCATTCACCACATAATAAACGGAGTAGGTTCCAGAGAGCGTTGATTGCGGGTTGAAGTGATAATCTAATCCTGTAAACCCGTGTACCACCTGATCATTGCGGTCTTGATCCTCAATTTGTAGGAGTTCACTAAAGGTATCCTCGATGGTAGTTTGACGAGTCAATTCACCCTCACCTCGGAAATTCGCGTAGCGACCACCAAAGTTGAGAAAGGCCGTGTATTTAGGTCTACTGAAGTTTAAATTCACTGCGGCCCGATGATTGGCAGGATAGCCGGTGGTCAGATTGACGGTACCTCCATATCCTTTGGCTTCAGCTTGTTTCAAAATGATATTGATGATACCAGCCGTACCAGCTGCTTCGTACTTAGCGGAGGGGTTCGTAATGATCTCTACGCGTTCGATCCGATCCGCCGATATGGCCGCCAGGCCGTTGTTGTCGGCTAAGGCGGATGGTCTTCCATTTACCAAAATCCGAACGCCATCATTACCGCGTAAGCTAATTTGGCCTTCCGCCGAAACAGAAACTGAAGGTAGTTGACTCAAGACATCCTCCGCTGAACCGCCACTAGACAACAGGTCTGCCCCCACATTGAACACCTTCTTGTCCAACAGGAGGTTCATTTGGGTTTTCTCTGCCGTGACCTCTGCGGCTTCCAAGGTCATTTGATCCGCTTGCATACGGATGGTCCCCAGATCAAGGTGTTGATCCAATTGTACTGGAAGCTCCTGGGGTAAGAAGCCCAAGAATTCAATTTGTAGTTGATAGGTGCCAGCATTCAGGCTCAAAGAAAATTGCCCGGTGGCGTCCGTGACGGTACCTTCTTTCAGTTGTCCATCGGGGGTATAAACTGAAATCGTGGCGTACTCCAGGGGTTGGTCCGTCTCCGCGGCTAAGATAGTGCCACGCAGGTCAAAGTTTTCGGATAGCAATGGCTTTCCGAGGAGCAAACTGGTCCATACCAGCGCTCCCGCTAATAATATAATTCGCATAACAGTCGAGGTGTGGGTGTGAAAAATAGACAGATAGGCCTTGGTCAAAGCCAAAGCTCGGGTGATAAAAACAGGGAAATGTTCCGGTACCACCAAGCAAAACTGGCGGTACCAGAACTAGGTCAACACTAGTTTAGTCGGTTAGCGATTTCGGAATGCCCGGCACGTAGTGCGACATCGCGGGCAGTCTGGCCTTCGCTGTTTTTAGCGTTCTTGTCGGCACCAGCTTTCAGCAGTGCGTCTACGATGAGCAGTTCACCTTGCTCAGCAGCCTCCATGAGTGGCGTCCAATTGGTAGCATCATAACGAAGTGGCAGCCGTGATTCGGCATTTTCTTCATTCAGTCCGATGGCTTCCTTCCATCCCGTATTCTCTCCTAAATCAAAGGTTTTCTTGCGGATGCTGGCATTTACATTCGCCCCATTTTCCAGTAAGAGTTGAACGCTACGCAAATCCTCTTCTTCCACTGCCACAAAGAGCGGTGTAGCTGCCTTGTAGACAGACATCTGATTGGGTGTATTTCTATTGCTGTTGATATTGAGAGATTGCATGGTGTGCTTGTACTCGATATTGGCGCCCTTATCAATCAACATCTGCATCACCATCGGCGCGGATTCTCCTGCCGCCAGGAACAATGCACTCGGCATAGACATATCTCGTGTCGGATCCACTTGAGCACCTTTGCCTAGCAGATAGCGCACCACGCGAAGCTCTCCTTCTCTAGCCGCTTCCATTAACGGTGTGTAGCCAGATTCATCAGCGGCATTCACATCAGCTCCGGCTTCTACTAGCTCTTGTACGATTCCAAGTTCTCCTTCTCCAGCTGCCGTTACAACGGTAGATGGGTGTAGTGCTTGGGCTCTGATATTCGGATCGCTACTCATCAATTGCCCCAGAAGGTCCTCAGATCCTTCTTCAGCGGCGTAGTCTAATGGAGTACGGCCTGACTCATCCTTAACGTCTGCTTCTGCACCGGCATCAAGCAACATGGCAGCTACGGTAGTCTGATCTTCCTCGGCAGCAAAGCTCAAGGCTGTACGGCCCAATTCGTCCTTGGCGTTTACATCAGCGCCCTTTTCTAATAGCAATTTCACTTCTGATGTCTGTCCCTCTTCTACTGCGTAAAAAAGTGCAGTGCGACCATGCTCGTCCTTGATATTGACATCAACTCCTCGATCCAATAGCATCATCAAGACATCATATTGCCCTTCCTCCGCTGCGAGGTGAATCGGTGAGGTAGAGCCTTCCGTTTCGGACCAGTTCGCCCCCTGTTCCATCAGGTACTCTAGTACATGCGCATGTCCCTCCGAGGCCGCCATAGCTGCAGCCGAACGGGTATGCCGTGCTCCTTTTAGATTGACATCGGCACCAGCCTCAAACAAGACCATAGCGGTAGCTAAAGAACCTTCATCAGCGGCCTCAATCATGGCAGTCCAGCCATTGTCATTGATGAAGTTAACGTTGGCACCAGCATTGATCAATACTTGCGCAATTTCAGGATGGTCTTCACTAGCAGCAAGCATTAGTGGTGTAAAGCCACGATGATTCGTTTGATTCACATCAACTCCCTGATCCAAGAAGTACTTCACCAGGCGTAGGTTTCCGTCATCTACGGCCTCCATCAATAGTTCAAAATCGGTGAGTGGCCTGGAAGTAACGGGGAAATCAATGTCAAGATCGGCATCAGTCATTCCGGCAAAGCCCACTCCCTCCATGTCCATATCCATGTCAACATCCGCATCGACTTCAACATCATGATCGCCTTGCAGAGTAGGTTCCTCAGCAGATTGCTCGTCTTGCGTTGGGTTATCTACGCTTGTAATCTTCGCAGGCACTTCCCCCATGGGATACTGGGAAGCGAATACGGCAGTCCCCATCATAAAGACCAGAATAAAGGCGGTAATGATACCTTCGGTGTACGTCGCCGTTCTAAAATAACCGGATACCAGTCGGGTGATTCGCTGTCGGAAGCCCTGGGGTTTTGCCCCGCTGAAGGCCACGGCAGCTTTGTTGGTGATTTTCATTTCTTTCTCTTTGAGATGAATTAAAGTTTTGGCGTAGCCCAGTGGCTTTTCCGTCAGCTGTATCGCCAAATCATCGCAGCAATGCTCACGTTCATCTTTGATTCTTGCCGACATCCACCAGACGCCAGGGTGATAGAAAAACAGGATACAAAGTAGAGTCTGGATCAAGTTGACCAGAAAGTCATTTCGTTTGATGTGTGCCAATTCGTGGGCGAGAATGGCGAGGATCTGACTGTCCTCCAATTCTTGCAGCAGCCCCTCCGGGAAAAGTACCGCCGGGCGTAACCAACCCGTCGTAAACGGAGAATGGACTCGGAAGGAAGTCAAATACTGCACCGAGCGCTTGATTCCTAGTCGTTCCTCCAGGACCTGGATACGACCTGCCCATTCTGCCGGAAAACGGCTAGCACCGTAGTTCTTGAGCCGTTGGATAAAGGCCAACTGCCCCAGGAAGCGCAATTGCAGGATTAAAACGCCCATCAGCCAAAGCGTAACGATTAGCGGTAGGTGTTGGTCGAAATAGCGAACCATGCGCTGCTGAAAACTTTCCACGGGAGGAGGTGATTCAGATAAGGCTGGCTCAGACGCTCCTTGCGCCTTAGCAATATTATCGGTGAGTACAGTTCGCAAATCAGTTTCTTCAGCAGGCGCTACTCCCCAACTCGGCTCTGCTATCTGAACTGGCCCAAGAGGCTTCTCGTACTGCTTACCGAAAGTGAAGAGTACGGTGATAAAGAACACGGCCAGCATACCTACCGTAACGACATAGCGGGCCTGCGCACTGAATTTGCGAAGGGCCACCAATAGAATTCCCGTCAGCAAGGCAAATAGCGCGCCCTGCCAAAGGGTGTGTACCAGGGTCCAGCCTAAAGCTTGAACCATCTGCGGAGAAAAGAGCTGCTCAATCATTGGTCGTCATTTTCAAGTTTATCAATCATGGCTTTCAGCTCTTCGATATCGGCTTTAGATGCCTGGTAGTTACCCAAAGCCCGCATAACCAGCTGCTTGGCCGAACCACCAAAGGTGCGATTCAGGAAAGTGTCCAACAATTGGTTCTGGGTACTCTCCTTCGCGATGGCTGCACTGTAGATATGCTTACGACCTTGCGATTCGCGCTCTAGAAATCCGCGATCGAGCATCACCTGCATCGTTTTCAATACCGTGGTGTAGACCACCTCCTTCTCTTCCGAGAGTGCTTCGTGAATTTCTCTTACCGACAACGGACCACGGTCCCAGAGTAATTGAAGCACTGCTAATTCAGAGGCTGTCGGCTGTGATTTAAATGACTTTGACATAGTAACTACGATTAGACTCGTAGTAAATGTACGAGAACAATCGTAGTAAAGCAAGAAGAACTACGATTTTTATCGTAATAAAAGATATGGAGGCCGAATTTTGGGGAAATGCCGACCTGAGAAAACAGGCCCTACTCTTCTTCTTCCGGGAAATCAATCAGGAGCTGAATGCCTTCCGTTTCTTGCTCGCGTTCTAGATTGGAAACAGCCACTCCGAGCAGGCGCACCGCGCCGACTTCTTCGATATTCTCCTCTAAGAGAGAAAATACGACTTGCTCCATCTCCTTTAGCTTACGTACTTCCGAGCCAAAGGAACGAGAACGGGTATGGATTTGAAACTCAGGTGTTTTCATCTTAACCGTGATCGTACGACCAAAGTTTTGGCTCCGCTCCATATAGTCGAACACCTTTTCGCAGAGAAATGTAAGTTTCTCTTTCATTTCCTTAATCTCCGATACATCTTCGAAGTAAGTACGCTCCGCTCCGATAGACTTACGGATGCGATTGGGGTTCACCGGGCGGTTATCTTCCCCCCTAACGATTCGGAAGTAATGTCGCCCCGCCTTACCGAAGCGCTTGACTAATTCAATTTCGGTGAGTTCGCGAAGATCGGCACCATTGCGGATACCCATACGGCGCAGTTTGTTGGCCGTGACTTTACCTATACCGTGGAATTTCTCTACCGGCAGCTCGCCTAGAAAGGACAATGCCTCATCCGGCAAAATCACTTTCATGCCATTGGGCTTGTTGATATCGGAAGCCACCTTAGCTAGAAATTTGCAATACGATATTCCGGCGGAGGCCGTCAATTGTGTAGTGGCGAAGATCTTTTCCCGAATAGCCTTAGCAATTAAGGTAGCCGATTTAGGCCCTTGCTTTGGTTCGGTTACATCCAGGTAGGCTTCATCAAGCGACAGTGGTTCGACGAGATCGGTATAGGAGAAGAAAATCTCACGGATTTGCGATGACACCTCCCGATAAACATCAAAGCGGTGACGTACAAAGATCAGCTGTGGGCACAGACGCTGGGCCGTTACACTAGGCATTGCCGAGCGCACACCATATTTACGCGCCTCGTAGCTGGCGGCGGCTACTACTCCACGGAGTCCTCCCCCACCCACGGCAATCGGCTTCCCGCGCAACTCGGGATGATCCCGTTGCTCGACCGAAGCATAGAACGCATCCATGTCAATGTGGATGATTTTGCGGGAGGTATCCACCTGTTATGTTGTTAGAATTTGAATCCGAACTAATTCTCTACTGCAAAAGTACAAAGAGCCTTGGCACTTAGTTTAGGGAAACGGCCTATGCTTTTCTGCCACCGTATTCTACCTCAAAGCATCTACCCTCAGCAGCTAGTGCAGTATTTGGAAAAACAGATTGCGCCTCTTTCAGGAGGGGCTCTAAATTGCCATAGCGTGGAGAAAAGTGGCCAAGGATAAGTTGTCCTACTTTCGCCGACTGGGCAATTTCTGCCGCTTGCAGCGCCGTAGTGTGCATAGAAGCGGCTGCCTGTTCTTTAAGTTCGTGCAGGAAGGTCGCTTCATGAAACAGCAGATCAACACCTTCTATAAAGGGAAGAAGATCGGGAGTTGGAGTGGTATCGCTACAGTAAGCGAATGAACGACTCGGAGGAGGATCTAAAGTCAAGTCCGAATTCGGAACCACGCTGCCATCAGGTCGAACATAGTCGGCGCCATCCTTAATGGCGGGTATTTCTTGGAAAGGGATACCAAAGGCCTTTATCTGATCACCACGCATAGTGCGAGGGCGATCTTTCTCCGCTACCACGTAACCAACAGTAGGTACACGGTGTCGAAGTGGAAGTGTACGAACACTCACGTCCTTATCTTCAAATACATGTTCTCCCTGTGTATCAAAATCTACCACCTTATAAGTAACTGGATAAGGTAGCCCCGTATGGCTATACTGGAAAACGGTGGAAAGATAAGGTTCAAGATCGGCAGGGCCGATGATCTGCAGCGGTGCAGTACGCTGGTTCAGCCCCCAACTGGTGAGCAGCCCTGGCAGGCCATATATATGGTCACCATGAAGGTGGGAAATGAGGATCACATCAATCGATCCCCAGCCAATACCATTTTGCTGTAAGGCTATTTGAATACCTTCACCGGCATCAAGAAGAAAACCCGTCTTAGCGGTCTTGAGGAATTGCCCACTAGGCCAACGCCCAGGAACAGGGCCCGCCGCAGAGACACCTAAGGTGATCAGCTTAAAATCCATACTAACCCAAAATATTGGGCCTACTGGTCAGAAGGAGCCTGGTCGCCTTCTTCGGCATTAATCTCACGCTCGAGCTCTTCCATAAAGATGTACTCCGTAGATTCAGCTACGGTTGGGATGATTGTCAATACGCTATCCAGGCGAGAAATTTCAATCAATTTCTTCACACTAGGATGTGTGACACCCGTTAGGATGAAAGAACCAAGTGGTTTCCAAAGGCGGTTAGCTGTCAATATGGCACTCAATCCTGATGAGTCTACATACTGGATCTGAGAAAGATCGAACACCAGATTACGTACCCCCTCATTGGCGAAGATCACCAATTCTGACTTCAACTTAGGAGCTAGTAGCGAGTTCAAATTCTCCTCCTGGAGCTGAAACACCGCGTACTTGTCCTTCTTGTCAATGCTATACTTCATTAATGCAAATGCTTTGCAGTGTGGTGTGATTATTTATACATGACGCGAAGTAGCTCGGGCGAAGCCCTATCGACTTCGGTCAGTATATCCTGTACTTGAAGAAGGTTTGGATTTCCAAATCCTCTTCAACGTCAGCATACTTTAACGCAAGGTGCAAATGTAAGCAAGAAAAAAGAGCTTGCCAACTGTCCGGAAAAATTAAGTTTATGTTAATCTGTCAAGTGCACACCATTATATACGCCTAATTGGCAGTTATTTTAGTAAAAATTAAACGTGGCACCATTTTTTCTGTTAAGTAAGCAACTAAGGGGTCAGGAATGGTGCTACAACGGCTGATTAAAAAGCTGTAAAAAGCATGAAACTTCAGAGTGGCAAACTTTGTTTTCTTGCAGAAGAGCACTATTATTGTTCACAGTATGATCCCATTAGAGAAACATTAGAAAAAGCGTTTGCAGAGATTATGAATAATAACCGCAGATTTTCACCCCAGGTCAAGCAAGTGATCTCCCGGAGCCGCAGCGAAGCGGTTCGTCTGGGGCATGGCTTCATTGGCACTGAGCACTTGTTGCTCGGCTTGCTGACCGACAATGACAGCATGGCGCTGCGGGTACTGGAATCTCTGGAAGTAGATCCCGGCGAGTTACGCAACACCGTTGTGGAAAGTATCCACCGTATCCCCGCTTCTGGAAATACCAGTCTCAATGTAGGCAATCTTCCCCTGAACAAGCAGGCTGAGAAAGTACTGAAAGTGACTTTCCTCGAAGCCAAAATGTTGAAAAGCGAAGAGATTAGCCCCGAGCATTTGATGCTCTCGATCCTGAAGGACAAGGACAATCCTGCCTCCAAGATCCTGCGCCAATATGATGTCGATTATGACTTATTTAAAGCCGAATTAGAATACGTGAAGCAAGAACAAGATTTCTCCAGTGGCACGGACCCTTATACACGGGCATCCAACGACCAGGAAGAACCTTATGAAGAAGAAGAAGGTAATGGCGGACGCGGTGGTACCTACCAGCGCAGTAAAGGCAACACCAAATCACGCACTCCGGTGCTTGATAACTTTGGCCGCGACATTACCAAACTAGCGGAAGAAGGTAAACTGGACCCAATCATCGGCCGTGAAAACGAGATCGAGCGGGTTAGCCAAATCCTTAGCCGTCGTAAGAAGAACAATCCGATCCTCATCGGTGAGCCGGGTGTAGGTAAGACCGCCATCGTTGAAGGTCTGGCCCTACGCATCCAGCAGAAGAAAGTATCACGCACTTTGTTTGACAAGCGAATTGTCATGCTTGACCTTGCTGCCTTAGTAGCAGGCACAAAGTATCGTGGTCAGTTTGAGGAGCGGATGAAGGCTATCATGACGGAGCTCGAAAAGAGCCGTGATGTAATCCTATTTATCGACGAGATCCACACTATTGTGGGTGCCGGTGGTGCAACAGGTTCACTAGATGCCTCCAACATCTTCAAGCCAGCTTTGGCTCGTGGAGAACTCCAGTGCATTGGTGCATCAACATTAGATGAGTACCGCCAGCACATTGAGAAGGATGGTGCCTTAGATCGCCGTTTCCAAAAGGTAATGGTGGATCCACCAACCGCAGAGGAAGCTATCCACATTCTTAAGAATATCAAGCCTAAGTACGAAGAGTTTCATAACGTAACCTACTCTGATGATGCCATCACTGCTTGTGTCAAGTTGAGTGATCGTTACATCACTGATCGTTTCTTGCCAGACAAGGCTATCGACGTATTGGATGAGGTGGGTGCTCGTACGCACTTGAAGAACATCCATGTGCCTAAGCACATTGAAGACCTGGAGAAGAAGATTGAGAAAGTTAAGGAGCAGAAGAACCAGGCCGTACGCAATCAGCAGTACGAAAAGGCAGCTGACCTGCGTGACCAAGAGTCTAAGCTAGGCCGTAGTCTAGACCAGGCCAAGCAATCTTGGGAAGAAGAAGCAAAGACAAAGCGCTACCCGGTTGGAGAAGAAGATATCGCAGAAGTAGTTTCTATGATGACTGGAATTCCCGTTCGCCGGGTGGCTCAGTCGGAGAGCAAGAAGCTCGTGAAGATGACCGACGATCTGCGTGGTGTGATTATTGGACAAGATGAGGCCCTTGAAAAAGTGACCAAAGCTATCCAGCGTAATCGCGTAGGATTGAAAGATCCTAAGAAGCCGATCGGTA
>CAJXOS010000084.1 GCA_913057725.1 uncultured Lewinella sp. | reverse complement strand
GTTAGATGGTTAGATGGTTAGATGGTTAGATGGAAAATATGGGTTTCTATATTGTTATGTTAGACATAAGTACATTCTCTGCACAATTATTCTCCTCCGTAGAGACGCATGACCTTTTGTAGATCTTTTTGGGTCTTGACCAACACGCCCATTCCGGCTCTCTCCTTTATTTGAGCTAAAGCTTCTTTAGGGGCAAAACCTTGAAGGTATTTGAGCCAGTTGAGCAGTTCTCGGGTAGAGGGAGCTCTTTCCAGGCCCATGTCTCGAAGCTGATAGAATAGATCCAGACTGGCATCCAGCAGTTGTCCTTCGATCTTATCAAAGTGTTTAGCAATGATCTGACGCATGGTACTTGGCTCTGGGAACCGGATGTAGTGATAGATACAACGTCCTTTGAAAGCTGTCGGAAGCTCCTGTTCCCGGTTACTCGTGATAACCACTGCGGGCATATCCGTCTCTGACACCTTGATTTCCCGTCCAGATTCAGGCAGGATAAAGGAGCGGTGACTCAAAGCATACAGAAGATCGTTTGGGAATTCTCTTGGCGCCTTATCGATCTCGTCAATCAATAACACAGAATGCGGGTGCAGATATGCTTCAGCTCCCGGACCAAGCCGCACATAGTCATTTAATTGGTCAGTACTTCGACCTCCACTTTTTAGTGGCTCCAATCCTTTCTCCTCTCGCTGCGCATTCAATACCTCCACCTGTGAATCACGCAAGTACTTTACATGGTCGAAATCAGCTACAAATTGCTCAACTGTACTTTTAGATCCTACCGGAAAAACGAATAGAGGCAGGTCTTGGTCGTGGGCATACTGGAGGGGAAGTTCTGTCTTACCAGTGCCTGGTTCGCCCTCGATGAGTAGCGGCATACCCAGTGTTCGAGCCATATGAAATGCTTGGGCCAGCTCAGGATCACAGAGGTATTGGTCCGAGCCGTTCCAAATCGTAGTTAGCGCCATAAAATGCTTCTTTGTATTAAGGAGGTAGTCAAGTTACGCGAAGTTAAGAAGCCTCACGATATGCTAGAGTAGCAATTACGCGAATGCTGTGCATATAACAAAGCTTCGGAATCAATGTTTTGACTTAGTAGAGGATAAGATGATGAGTCGCTCCTAGGACTTGGATGAATTACACTCTAAAAGATTAGACATTGGGGAAAGCACAAGAGAATGTAGCCCCTCCCTCTTCCGGGCTTTCGGCCCAAAATCGTCCACCGTGCATTTTGGCAATTTGGTTTACGATAGACAGGCCAATTCCAGTACCTGCATAATCAGTACCGTGAAAACGCTTGAACGGCCTACCGAGCTCCTTTAGGAAACTCTCATCAAAACCGATACCATTATCAATGACCGAAACAACAGTTTCTGGACCCGAGGACCAGGACTTAACGGTCACTTGAGGTTCTTTCTGCTTACTGGTAAACTTAATTCCGTTGCTGATCAAATTAGAGAGCAGGTACCACAGCAACTTTTGATCCCCCAAGACATTCTCTTCAATGTCGAGCACGTAATTCACATTGGCTGGCTGTTCTTCCTCTTGCAATTGCTCTGTGAATATTTGCTCACATAACTGCTTGAGATCAACGACCTCCTTGCTTAATTCATTCTGACCGATCTTAGCATATACGAGAAGGTCATGAACTACCTTCTGCCCTTGATCTAGATGCTGGCGGGCCAGATCGAGATATTCTTGGGTGTTTTCCGGTAATTTATCCTTGCTGCGGAATTCATACAGATCGAGAAATGAGCGTACTCGTCGAAGTGGCCCCTGCAAGTCATGCGACATCGCACGGCTAAACATGACCAAGTTATCGTTCTTGTCCTGCAGATCGGCGGCCTGTTTACTGATCTGATCGCGACTCTCCTCTAACATGAACATGTTAAAGGCACGTTCGTAGTCGTACTTTGCTTGATTTCGCATCGTCAATACCGCGAATACCCCAATCATGAAAATGGAGAAGATATAGCCAGCATTGTCGTTGGCAGAGCTGGTGGTAAGCATGTACAAGATGGTCGTTCCTAATACCAAAGCGATACCAGCAAATACCATAATTCGTCGAGCACCTTGTGCAATCAAACTTAGAATAAACCAAACCGTAATAAAGCCAGAGGTGATGGCGAAGAGATTCTTTTGTGTAGCAGTAGGATCCTTAAAAATCAGATAGGCAATACCCGACATCATTATCACATAACACACCATGGCAATGGCATGTACCGGTATGACGTATTGCCGTAGTGATTTTATAGCCCGGGAAATTAAGAAAATGACACCGCCTAACACTCCAGTGAGGCGCCAAGGAAGCGTGCCTTCCAATTGTAGATCTACCAAATCCAGATAATAGAAACTTGCCGACCCGATGATTGCAATTACGGCACTAGGGATGCCCACCCTAAGCGTCTTCTGCTCGAGTTCTTTTTGGTATTGGGTGGCAAAATTGGTAGCTACTTTCTGACTCATGGATTTTAAAAACACGGCACCAAATGAAGGTGCCTGAGCACTGAATTCACACCAATGATAAAGGTAGTAAAATTACTACAGCTTCTTAGCAAGACTAAATTGATAGTTTTTTAAATACGTTAGAAGGAAGCAGAAAACAGGACTAGTTCTTCCTTTGATGGGTTGTTTAAGTGCACACTTTGCCCTGCGGTTAACAGGAAACTTTCTCCCGCAACATAGGTCTTACCATCTACCTGTAATAGTCCACTCATAATCAGACAAATGGAGGCATTTTTTGCACTTAATTCGTTCGACTCCCTAGCATTCAATATAACCTTAAGCAGCTTGAAATCTGGCACTGGAACTGGATAGTCCATACAGTTTTTCTCAACCTCAACTCCTTCTTGAATATTGGGGACAACCGCATCCACAATGATGTTATCTAATAGCTCAGGAACATCAATATGTTTAGGTGTCAAACCACCTCTTAACACATTATCACTATTAGCCATTAATTCAACATTCACCCCACGTAAATAAGCATGTGGAATCCCAGCTCCTTGAAAAATTCCCTGGCCGGGTTCTAGGTTAACGAGATTGAACCAGTAGATCGAAAAAATGCCTCGATCGTGCTTTCCATCCCTACTGTACTGTTGAAAGGCTTGCCAAGCCCAGTAGTCTGTTTGGTCCTGACTAAGGGTAGCCTGAAGGCCAGAAAGATGCTGGTACAGTGGTGCCATCCACTCATTGACTGCCGCTTGATCTGCTTCCATGACCTTCTGATACAGGCCACGAACACCTTCTTCTTCCAAGGTCGGTAGGAGGTCTTCCCAGCCGGGTACGTTTTGCAGACTTTCTCTAATTTCTTGTTTCGATCGAAAGCCATGGAGCAACCAAAAATCGGTTAATGCCACCATCATTTCAGGTTTATGGTTTTGATCCCTGTAGTTCCGATTTGGGGCAAGTACCGGAATGCCCAGTTCTTCTTCTCTAGCAAAACCAGCCTTAGCTTTATCAATCGTTGGGTGAAGTTGAATGGAAAGCATCTGTTTTACATCCAAGATCTTCAGTAGAAAAGGCAATCCATCAAAGCTTATATCGTCATTTGCCGATAGCAATCCAGGAGTGCCGGACAAGAAGGAATTCAGGCTCACCTCACCATCTCCTGTAAGAACCTGAGTTGGTCCTTTCGGATGTACACCCAACCAGTATTCTGCCCAGGGTTGTTTTTCTCTATTAGATTGTTGCAACAAGTTGGGAAGGAATTCCGTACCTCCCCAGGCGTAATGTTGCACGACCCCACGCAATCGATATACCGGCACGTTGATTAATTTTTATTTCAGAAGGAGCGCTAAATTACATGTCTCGGCAGAAAACCGACCTTCAATTGCCATAAAAAAATGAATTCTTGGTATCATTGCTTGGGGTGCGAGGCACCTACCCATATTGACTTGCGCAAAACAACTTATGACAACCGACCAAATTCGAGGCCTGGTAATGCAGGCTAACTTAAAGGAAGCATTAGAAGCAACCGCGTCACTGCCTGCTGTACAGAACGATTCTGATCATAGAACGTCCGTAACGATGTTCTTGAGTCGCTACAATAAAAACGAGAGAGATCACATGATTGGCATTGCCGATGATGATGATTACCGCAAGGAACGGGCAAAGCTTACTGCTGGACTCCTTTCATTACTTACATCAATAGGTGATGCTGGACCAATTGGCGGCGGTGCAAATGGTGGCGGCGCAGGTCCATTGAATCCTCCCCCACCCCCTCCGGGGCCCGTTGACGATGATATCACCAAAATTCTTTTTCTGGCCAGTAATCCTTCTGATACTGCAAAACTTCAACTTACAACGGAACACAGCAGAGTTTCAGCACGCCTGCAAGAAGCACCAGCTCCTGAAAAATTTCCATTGCGGTTGCATAGAGCAGTCACACCATCAGAGTTTGCCCAGTATCTATTTTTGGAAAAGCCAGATATCGTACACTTCTCTGGTCATGGTGACCGCCAAGCACCAGATGTCCAGAAGGTAATTCAAGAAAGTAGAGCCGGCCGACCAGATGCAGGCGCAAATCAAGCAGATCCTCCAGCAGAGGAGTCTGGCATATTCCTCATGGATGAGGATAAGCGACATGCGCAGTTTGTCAATACCACCTTTTTGCGGAGAACCTTTGAATCTGCTGTCCAGCGGCAGAATCTACCTATTAAAGTCGTTGTATTTAACGCATGCCACAGCAGTGAGCAAGCGGAGGCTATTTCTAAGGTTGTCCCCTATGTGGTGGGTACCAGCTGGAGTGTAGGCGATAGAGCTGCAATTGCTTTTGCCTCAGGATTTTACTTCGGTGTAGCGCAAGGAATGAGCATCGAAGCCGCCGTTGATTTTGGTATCAATCAAGCACTCGCTTTCAATGAACCTGAAGATCGATTTTTGCTGTACAAGGATGGTACGAAGGTAGAATGGTAGAAGTAAGAACTTAAGAGCGCTACAGATGAATTACAGGAGAGTAGAATGGCGAATGGTGAGGTGTTTTTCTGTGATAGCAACACTCTTACTGACAACCTCTTTCTTAGCGGCACAGGAAATCTGTGATAATGCGATCGATGACGATGGTGATGGCCTGATCGATTTTCAAGACGATGATTGCACCTGCGAATTCATCGAGATTCGGTCTCTCATTCCCAACCCCTCTTTTGAGAATATGAGCTGCTGTCCAGATCAGCATTACCGCCTGGACTGTGCGCCCCCTTGGATTCAAGCCTATGGCGTGACGCCAGACTACATCCATATGTGTGATTGGATGGGTCCGGAAAACATAGCGGTGCCGATACCCTTCCCGGACGGCGAAGGAATCATTGGCTTCGTAGACGGACGCGTGCCACAGAATTTACCGATAGAATACGATTGGAAGGAATACGCTGGCGTTTGCCTCTTAGGCACGATGGAAGCAGGTAAAACCTATCGGATTGAATTCTCGCTTGGCTTTGCGGGGCAGCTTCGTTCTCCGCCGCTAGAGTTTACGATCTACGGCACCTCGGACTGTGCAAACTTTCCTTTCGGGGTCAATGACGTGCTCCCGGGTTGTCCTACGAACTATCCGGAATGGGTCCGACTAGAAGGTAAACTATTAGATGGCGGTACGGATGGCCCAAGCTGGGTAAATGATTACTTTGAATTTACGCCTAATCAAGACATTCGAGCAATTGCCATCGGCCCTCCTTGTGCACCCTTTCCAGGGGATATCACCCATTATTACTTCATGGACAACCTGATCATGGAGGAGACCTTCCTGTTTCAATATCAAATATTCAGCTCTGGTGATATCTGCGCAGGTGATTACTTATTGCAAGTTGACGTTTCCACCGCAGTGGAATATCAATGGTATCGCGACAGTATTGCACTAGTAGGAGAAACCGGACCAACGCTTTCGGTAGATGAATACCGCAATGGCAACTATCAAGTTCGAATGATTGAGCCTGATGGCTGCCGAATGTCACCACCTTTTCCTTTTGAACGCCCAGCGATACCAGAAACAGAAGTAGAAGCAATTATCTGTCCTGGTGAAGTATACGCGGATACTGGTTTTTCAGCGGATAGCGAGGGGACCTATCAATATATCTTGCCGGCTAGCACTGGCTGCGATAGCATTATCAATCTTACGTTGAAGCCTTGCCAATTGTATTTACCTAACGTATTCTCACCGAATCGAGATGGCGTTAACGACTCTTTCCGGGTCTACGATAAGCAAGGCACCAATGACTATACCATCTATGTATTTGACCGTTGGGGCAATCAGGTATTCGAAGGGCAAGAATGGGATGGTCAGATTCGCGGAAGGCCTGCCAATCAAGGGGTTTACCTCTACTACGTCAAGCTAAATACAGTAGGTGGAGAGAGCGTCATCCAACAAGGGTCGGTGACATTAATTCGTTGATCCAAAATACCATCACTAAGACGCAACTTTTTAAGCCCAAATTGTATTATTTTGGGTACCAATTCTACTGTACTTACTCTACTACATGACCACAGCTGACTATCAAGACATTGCTGACACTATACCTAAGCAACCCGGCGTATATCGCTTCATTGATGAAGAAGGGGCTATATTGTATGTAGGCAAAGCAAAGAGCCTACGTAGTAGAACAAGTAACTACTTCGGACAACGCAAAGATCGGGCACACCGGACGCGTGTTATGGTCAAGAACGCAGCTCGCCTGGAGTTCACGGTAGTAGAAACAGAAACGGATGCTCTATTGCTTGAAAACGCCTTAATCAAGCAGTATCAACCGCGGTACAATGTAATGCTGAAGGACGACAAAAACTACAGCTACATCTGTATCAAAAAAGAGCGCTTCCCCAGGGTCTTCATCACCCGCAATGTAATTCGTGATGGCAGCACCTACTTTGGTCCTTATACCAGTAAGGGACGACTAAAGATTATTCTAGACCTAATCAAGCAACTCTTCCCACTGCGCACGTGTAACTTCAACCTCAGTCAGAATAATATTGAAGCGGGAAAATTCAAGGTGTGCTTGGAATATCACATTAAGAACTGCATCGGCCCTTGTGAAGGCCTGGAAAGCGAAGAAGACTATAACGCCAGAATCCAACAGATTCGAAATATCCTGAAAGGAAGTTTTGGCCCAGTAAAACAGCACTTCCGGGAAAAGATGCAACAGCATGCAGAAAACCTCGAATTTGAAGCGGCCCAGCAGATAAAGGAAAAGCTATTGGCCTTTGAGGACTATCAGGCGAAGAGCACAATTGTTAGTACTACCATACGAGATGTTGATGTCTTCAGTGTCATCGTGGATGAAAAAGAAGCCTATGTCAACTACATTAAGGTGGTTGATGGAGCCATTATTCATACGCATACGCAAGAGCTTATCATCAATTTGGATCAGGAGGAGGAGGACCTGTTACAGTATGCGATCCCGCGTTTAAGAGAACGATTCAACAGTATTGCCTCAGAGATAATTCTCGATCAGGAAATTGCCTTACCTGACACCGAGGCAACAGTGATCGTACCGAAGATTGGAGATAAAAAGAAACTCCTAGAATTAAGCCAAAAGAACGTCAGATACTACCAGCTTCAGAAACGCAAACAAGCTGCAACTTATGCCAATAAGCAGACACCAGCTGAACGGATTCTGAAAACCATGCAAGAAGACTTGCAAATGGACAGGCTGCCGATGCACATCGAGTGCTTTGATAACTCTAACATCCAGGGTACCAATCCAGTAGCTGCTTGCGTAGTCTTCAAGAATGCAAAGCCGAGCAAGAAGGACTATCGTAAGTTTAACATCAAGACAGTAGTCGGCCCAGATGATTTCGCCAGCATGGAAGAAGTCATTTATCGACGCTACAAGCGACTACTTGATGAAGAGCAACCGCTTCCACAATTGGTCATTATTGACGGTGGTAAAGGTCAGCTAAGTTCAGCAATGAAGAGTATTCAAAAGCTCGGGCTCCAAGGTCGCATGACGGTTGTCGGCATTGCCAAAAAGCTAGAGGAAATATTCTTCCCTGGTGACTCAGTCCCGTTACTGATCAACAAGAAATCTGAAAGCCTAAAGGTGATCCAGCATGCGCGAAACGAAGCACACCGGTTTGCCATTACCTTCCACCGCGACAAGCGATCACAGAACTTCACCAAGAGCGGTCTGACCGACATTCCTGGCATCGGTGAGAAAACCGCACAAAAGCTACTGAGTCACTTTGGGTCGCTGAAAAAGGTGCGTGCAGCTCGTTCTTCAGAAATAGCTGCGATTACCAATCTGGGAGTTGCTCAAAAATTGAAGGACTACTGGGAACAGGACGAGGCTACCTCTTAGTTTACCCGCTCCCCTGACAAGTAGGTAGCAGTTACTTGCGTTTGTGCAATCTGAGTCGGCTGGATTTGGAATAGGTCCTGATTCAAGACGATTATGTCTGCCATTTTTCCTACTTCAATGCTGCCGACCAATCCCTCTTGCCGCATGACGTAGGCTGCATTGATGGTATACGCACGAATGGCCTCCTCCAAACTGATCGCCTGTGGTGCGCGGGTTACCGCATTTTGTAAGCCAACAAAAGGGTTCAGGTCACTCACATCCCAATCACTACTCAGTGTAATACGAGCGCCTTGTGCAGCTAAATCTTTCAAAGGAATAATGCTCTCATTCAGACTAGCGTGTAGTAAGTAGTCGTTTTCGTGCCAATTCTCTGGTTGGGTGAAGTCACCGGCCACCTGAGCATCTGCCGTCACGTTCAACTGAGCGAAGCGCGAATAATCTACTGGTGATACATATTCGACATGTGTAAGTCGATGCCTCCCACGGTCACTACCCGCTGTTTCGATAGCGTTTAAGGCTTCGTGCACCCCACGATTACCAATAGCGTGAATATGAAAGTCGAAACCTGTCTCTTCCAACTCGCTGATGTAGTTAGCTATTCGACTTTCGGTGAAGTAATTCAGTCCATTATTCGAGGGTCGTCCAAAGTAATCGATTAGGAAATCATCGTGCATGGCACAGGTGGTATTATGCACAATTCCATCGCTGTACAGCTTGATTTGATTGATGCGAAGCAAGCTTCCTGCATCACTGCGATACAAATCCTTTAACATGGCTAGCTGAGTAGCATCTTCTTCATCCGGATAAGCCCATAAGCCCAAATTAACTCGAACGGTAAGTTCTCCTTCATCCGCTACGCGCTGCCAAACCATGTGGTGGTCGCGTTTCCAGTACGTCCTGGCATCACAAATCGAAGTGATACCGTACTTTGCAAGCTCTGGCAAGGCATAATCGATAAGCCCTAAGTAGTCGTTCTCTGCTCGTTGTGGTGTTGGGGCCAAGGCAAGGTCAAGCAGGAGGTTACCAGCATTGTCAATCAGAATTCCGCTTGCCTCTCCATTTGTTTCTCGCATAATGATTCCACCTGGTGGGTCTGGCGTATTGTCATCTATCCCCATTAGTTCTAAGGCTCTGGAATTACACCAAACAGAATGAGAAGTTTGCTCCATAATTGCCACTGGTCGGTTCGGTGCTACATCATCGAGGATCTCCTTTGGTACGCGAGTGGCTGCCAGCGGCACATCTATCCAATGCCCCCATCCCAATAGCCAATCACTTCCTGGATTGGCAGCAACCGCATCAGCTACTGGATCTGCATATTCCTCTGGATCTTCCACACTATCGTCTAGAATGAAGTGAAAGTTATTCGTAGCTGCTTCGAGTGGGTGTAGGTGGACATCATGAATACCAGGCATAGCAAATGCTCCCTCCAGGTCTATAAATTCTGCATTGGCACCGGCAAGGTCCTCCGCTTCGTCATTACTACCGACAAATCTGATTTCACCATCTACCACATAGATGGCCTCTGCCCATGGCTGATTATCATCTACCGTATAGATTCGGCCGTTATGAAATAATTGTTCGTAACCAGTAGAATCAAAGGGTACAGGCTCATCATCACAAGCTGTTGCAGTCATAATCAGTAGGAAAAACAAAAGGATCTTCATTGCATTGGGCTTCTTTCAATGACTATAACGCACTTTTGAGCACTTTAGTGGCTCTGCCGAGAGGCAAGCAAGCGCCAAGCGATAAGTCCCCCGATTAGGTCAATCAAGGCATGAATAACCATGAGTAGCCAGAGCGAATCAGTTTGAATAAAAATATAGCCAAACATAATGGCCATCGCCCCGATCTTCACCACGGCTTGCCATCCCTGATAAAAATGGACGAACCCGAAGATAAGTGCCGGCAATAGCATGGCTAGTGTGTAGGTATAGTCTCCAGGAAGAAGACATTGAAAATACCGGATAAAGTAGCCTCGAAAGATAAACTCTTCACAAATACCGGCAGTCAGGGCCAGGAAAATGAAATGGAAGTACTCGTATGCTGTTTTGGGTAGGAATCCAAGTTGACTCCGCATATGTTCCGTGGTTTGCTCGCGTTGTTCGCGGTCATTCACCTCTCCTACGGTCTCAAACAAGTACAGCCCGATAAACACCATCAAAACAATGGCAGAGATACCAGAAGGCTGGACCCAACCCGGTGTAAGACCAATTAGTTCCCAGGAGCGGTCATTAAACCACCAAATACCAGCCGCTGCGCCAGTGAGCATCCACAACCAAATATTATTACCCCAGTAGAGTTGAATTTTCATGCGCGTATTGAAGCGCAAACGGGCCAATTGCGGCTGGGTACCCAACACGGTCCGCAAGGGGATGATGATTCCAACGATGATAAAGAATAGATGATCGGACCAGTGTAATTCCATAAAACCATTTCTGAGGCAAAACTAACAAATGTACATTATTCCGGACACACTATCATCGCGTTTCAGGATATTTTCAAAATGCTAATAATTTGTCGAGTAAGGCGCTTTTCGCTTTGCTCATTTTTAGTATCCTTGCAGTTCTGACTCTTTTCTACAATCTATGTTTACACCCACGGTAATACCTGATGAAGTTGTCGATGTTGCGTACAATATCAATGAGTACGCTAAAGAATTATACTTACCTGAAGCGTATGTCGTAACGCGAGATCAGGAAGGTTACCTGGCGCACATCAAACAGAAAGCTACTTCAGCAACAATTGGTGCGTTCAATCTCGAACTGAACGCAGAACGTGAGATTATCTTTCGTCTGATTGATGAACTGCAGCCTGAAGTTATTGTCAAAGAGTTTCATAAGGGGCGCCGTAAAGCACCACCACTCGTACAGATGTTGGAAGATCGCGATCTTTTTAAAGCGATCCAGCAGTATGTACACAGGAGGCTCGACCAGATTCTACAACTCATTGTACGAAATCAGCTGCCTTTGAGCCTGGAGGTAGAACGACGGGTATTGGTAAAGGACTTCATTGTAGAGACCAGCGAAGAGCACGTACTAGAACCTCGCCTGTTTTTTCAGAAGAAAACAGATGCAGTACATTACCAGCTCCAACTTTTTGAAGGAGAGCAGCCTTGGACTATCCAAGATCGCGAGGTATTAGCACTTACAAATCAGCCAACAGGTTGGGTTTGTGCCGATTACAAGCTCTATCGCCTCAATCATATTAATGGCTTCTTAGTCAAGCCTTTCCGCCAACGCGAGGAGGTTATTATTCCTTCAAAGTCAGTTAATGCCTACTTCCGCAACTTCATTATGAAGATTGTCAACAAGGTAGAAGTAGAAGCAGAAGGCTTTTCTGTGGTACAGCATAATGAGCTTCATGCCTGCGTGCTAAAGCCGGTCCAACACCTTTTCGCAGAGCGTTGGGTACTTGCAGTAGAGATGCATTATCAAGATGCCATTTTTGGTTGGCAGGAAAGCCGTAAAAGCCGTACTTCATTGGATATGTCTGGTGATGAGGTTCGGATTTCGCAGGTCAAACGAAACTTCGAGGCGGAAGAATCCTTCCTCAGTCGATTAGCTGATTTTCCTCTTCAAAAAGGAGAACACGACAGCCATTACGAGTTGGTGGTAGCCGAAGAATCTGACGATCAAGACGGCAGTCCATATGCCCTGATTGAGTGGTTAGCACAAAATCGGGCAGCGCTAAAGGCACAGGGCTTCCGCATTGAAAGCCCCACCATTGGCGACAAAAATGTACAACTACAACCACCTTCTATTGACCTGGAAGTAAATACCAGTTCAGATTGGTTTGATCTCAAAGGAGAGGTTGTAGTGGGAGAACATCGTTTCCCCTTCTTAGCCCTGGCTAAGTACATCCGTAACAACGATCGCTTCTATCCTCTTCCGGATGGATCCTACTTTTTGATCCCAGAAGAATGGATGGCTCGCTACAAGCAGATTGCCGACTTTGGTCAAAAAGAAGGACAACAACTGCGGCTTACGAAAAGCCAGTATACACTACTCGAGGTGTTGGACATTCCAAAACCTCTGGAACTGGAAGATGAGGATAAGGTAAAGTATGTACCCTCTCCCCTACTGAAGGCTCAGTTGCGCCCTTACCAAATGGCAGGGGTACAATGGCTAACTCAACTTCACCAACGTGAATTGGGCGCCTGCCTAGCGGATGACATGGGTTTGGGTAAAACACTGCAAACCATCGCTCTCCTCTTATATGCTAAGGAGCAAAAAGCAGCGGCGAAGCAGCAAGACGAAGCCCTCAATGACGATGCCAGTGCCGGACAACAACTTGGTCTGTTTGCCCCACCTGACGATGAGGACTTCTTACAGCCACTCAACGCATTGATCGTACTGCCGTCGTCCCTTTTGTTTAACTGGGAAAGCGAGATTCGCAAATTTGTTCCTTCCTTATCGGTATATCAGCATTTTGGCCCAAAACGATATAAGGACAAGCGTCTACTATCTCGATTTGACACCATACTTACGACCTACCAAACCGCGCTGCGCGACGTCGAGCTCCTACGAGAAATGGAGTTTGAGTATATCATCTTAGATGAAAGTCAGCAGATCAAGAATCGGGAAAGTAAGGTCTTTAAGGCATTAAATAGCCTCAACGCGAAGCATAAGCTATCGCTGAGTGGTACACCGATTGAAAACTCGTTGAGCGACTTATGGTCACAGATGCAGTTTATTAATGAAGGTTTGCTAGGTAGCTTCAACTTCTTCCGAAAGGAGTTCATCATCCCAATTGAACGCCAGCAGGACGAAGATCAAAAGAGCAAGCTTCGGAAACTAGTACAACCTTATCTACTTCGTAGAACTAAGGAAGAAGTTGCTAAAGATTTACCGCCTTTATCTACTCAGGTGTTCTACACCGAGATGACCAAAGAACAGCGAAAAATCTACGAACGGGAGAAATCTGCAGCCCGCAACTACCTCTTAGAGAATTTCGATGTTGGAAACGCGAAGTACCGCATCATGGTAGTTCAAACCCTGACGAAGCTGAGGCAGTTAGTCAATCATCCATCATTGGTGGAAGCCGATTATGATAAGGGTAGCGGCAAATTCACGGACATCATGGAACAGTGGGACACCATTCGCCGAAGCGGCCATAAAGTCCTATTATTCAGCTCGTTTGTTAAGCACCTGGAGCTATTCCGTACAGAATTTGAGCAGCGAGAGAGTGCCTATTCCTGGTTGAGTGGTGACCTTTCTGCTAACAAGCGAAAGCAAGCCATTCAGAGCTTTCAAGAGAATCCGGATGTACAGTCATTTCTCATCTCCATCAAAACAGGTGGTACAGGCTTAAATCTCACTGCTGCGGACTATGTATTTATTCTGGATCCATGGTGGAATCCGACTACAGAGCAGCAAGCCATCGCGCGTGCTCACCGGATCGGCCAGAAGAATAATGTCATTGCCCTTAAGTTCATCACTAGGGACAGTATTGAGGAAAAAATTCTAAAGCTCCAGCAGCGAAAGACACAACTAGCAGAGGACATAATTGGTAACAGCGGCAAACTATCCATCAACCAAGGAGACCTTGATTACCTACTCAGTTAAGTAGGTCGCGCCACAATTCAGACAAACTTATGACAATCAAAAGAAGGGAAAAAGACTGCATAAATGCGAAATTTTTCATCTTCAAACTACTCTAGGTCAGCCACTTAGAGGGTCCCACTAACAAACATTTGTTCAGTAATATAAAATTTCCTCCCGCAAGCCGCGGACGATATGGTATTTTCGTTATAGTTTTACTCGCATAATATTCTCCTATTTATCTTACCGCTCTCCCCCCAATAATTCCAAGTTGAAAAAGGAAAAACGCATTTACTAATCAAAACCAATTTGTATGAAATTTTGCTTTACCCGCGCCAGTATGTTGCTGGCTGCCATGCTGTTGCTTACGGCTCCTGCCATGGCTCAGTTTATGGTGAAGGGTAGTGTGAAGGACGCTTTGGGAGAACCACTCATTGGTGTTTCAATCTTAGTCAAAGGCACTACTACTGGTACCGTTACTGATTTTGACGGTAACTTTGAACTCAATGTTCCTGGCGACGGTGAACAAGTAGCCATCTTTTCTTACACCGGATTTAAGACCCAAGAATTAACAGTTGGCCCAAGTGCGGGACAACTTGACGTTGTCCTGGAAGAGGACATCGCTCGTCTCGACGAGGTAGTTGTGACAGGTCTTGCTTCAGGTGTAAAGCGTTCCAATTCTGGTAACGCAGTTTCTACCATTAGCTCAGCAGAACTTGTTGGCAACACAACTCCACAAACTGTGGACAATGCCCTATACGGCAAGCTAACAGGTGTAAACATTAGCGCGAACGGTGGTGCACCGGGTGGTGGTGTGAACGTTCAGCTACGTGGTATTTCCACACTTGGTGCTGGTTCAAGCCAGCCACTGTACATCATTGACGGTGTTTACGTAAACAACAGTGCGATCCGTACTGGTCGTAGCCAGGTATCTGGTGCAACTGGTGGTCAGAGTTCTGCAACACAGGACAACTCTGCTAACCGTATTGCCGACATTAACCCAGATGACATCGAGCGCATCGAAGTACTAAAAGGCCCTTCTGCGGCTGCAATTTATGGTACACGAGCTAACTCTGGTGTAATCATCATCACAACCAAGAAAGGTAAGGCTGGTCAAACCCGCGTTACTTTGAGCCAAGACATTGGTATCGCTCAAGGTCAGAACTTCATCGGATTCGATGATTGGGATGAAGCTAAAGTAGACGCCTATTTCGGTTCTCAGGCGGAGCAAGACGCTCGTATCGCTGCAGAGCAGGAAGGTCGTGTTACTGACTGGGAAGACTTCTTCTATGGAGAGACTCCATTGCTACTGAACACCCAGGTTGGTGTAAGTGGTGGTACACAGAAGACGCAGTTCTATGTTTCTGGTAGTATCCTTTCTGAGGATGGTATCATCAAGAACACTGGCTTTGACCGTTACTCTGTTCGTGCTAACATCGACCACCGAATCTCTGATCGCATCAAGGTGAGTGTAAACAACGCTTACTACAAGAGTGATAACGATCGTGGTTTCACAGGTAACCAGAACAACACTGGTGGTAGTATCGGTTATGCATTGGCTTACACGCCTTCTTATGCTAACCTATTCCCAGATGAGTTTGGCAACTACCCAGACAACCCATACTTCAACGACAACCCTGTTGCTATCCGCGACCTTGGTGTAAACAACCAGGAAGTAGATCGCTTCTTGTCAGCAGCTGTGATCGACATCGATCTGTATCAGTCTGCTAACTCTTTCTTGAAGTTCCGCGTGAATGGCGGTGTTGACTACTTGAGTGCTAACTCTACTGTTTACTTCCCAGAGATTCTCCAGCACCAGCGTGCACAGGCGAACCCTGGTGATGTAATGTGGGGTCGTCAGGATCAGTTCAACTACAACATTCAAGCTTTCTTGAACTATAACACCAATATCGGTCGTGTGAATGTTGCTCCAAGTATTGGTGCAGTTCGCCTAGACGAGCGTGGTGATTATACCCTAGATCGTGGCCGAGGTTTGAGCGGTTTACAGAACAACCTAGGATGGGCACAGGTAGTGAGTAACCAAGATCAAGAAAAATCAACTATTACTGATGTTGGTTATGTTGCACAGGTAGACGTGAACTTCGAGGATAAGATCGCTCTATCTGCCGGTATTCGTTTCGACAAGTCGACATTGAATGCTATGCAGTCTGAGTTCTACTCTTTCCCTAAAGTGTCTGGTGCAATCAACTTGCACAAGTTTGACTTCTGGTCAATTGACGCGATCAGCCAGTTGAAAGTACGCGCTGCTTACGGTCAGACTGGTGGTCTACCACGTTTCGGTGTAACTTTCGAATCACTAACTCCACAGCTTATCGGTGGCCAGTTGGGTGGTCAGGTAGGTACTCGTGGTGTTGACCCGAATCTTGTACCTGAAACTGCTCAGGAAATTGAATTTGGTGTAGACCTTGGTCTATTTGACGACAAGGTATTCATCGAAGCTACTTACTACAACAAAGGTGTTAATGACTTGATCCTAGACCAGCAGCCTGCTGAATCTACTGGTATCTTGGCAATTGCAACTAACGCAGCAGACCTTGAGAACAAGGGTATTGAGCTAGCATTGAGTGCGACTCCTGTAAGCGGTCAGAACTTCTCTTGGTTCACTCGCTTGATGTACTGGCAGAACCGCTCTGAAATCACACGCTTGAGCGTTCCTGCATTCACGCAGGGTGGTTTCGGTCCTTCATTGGGTACTTACCTATTGGCGGAAGGCTTCTCTCCTACTACTATCGTAGGTACACCTGCTGGTCAGGGTACAGAGACACTAGGCTTTACTGTATACGGTGATCGTCAGCCAGACTTCACAATGGCGTGGAACAACAATTTCACCATCATGAAGAACTTGGAGTTGAACCTCGTTACTCAATACCAGGAAGGCGGTAATGCGATCAACCTTTCGGCTCTTCTATGGGACGATGGTGGTACTTCTCCTAACTGGGACGGTGATGATGACGGTGATGAAACACCTAACGGTCTTGACCGTCTTCTTGCTTGGGCAGCTGATGGCCAAACTGGTGTATACATCGAGCCAACTAGCTACTTGAAGCTACGTGAAGCTGGTCTATACTACACCTTCCCTAATGAAATGGGTGCTATCAAGCGTCTGAAGTTGGGTGTATCAGCGAATAACCTTCTTTTGTGGACCAACTACGGTAGCTACGATCCTGAGGTAAGTAACTTCGGTACTCAGGCTATCACCGGCAACATTGAGGTAACTCCTTACCCATCTGCTCGCCGTCTGTTCTTCCACTTGAACGCTGAATTCTAAATCAAAAAATGAAAACGATGATAAATAAAATGCATAAGCTAATAATGGGCTTGAGCATCATCGGCTTACTAGCGTTCAGCGCTTGCGAAGTAGATGTTGTAAATGACCCGAATAACCCGTCTCTGGGTGCAGCTACAGCTAACGCTAGTAAAGCGGAAATGCAGCTGCTAGTAACTGGTCTGGAAGCACGTTCTCGTGGTTACGTGACCAACGCTGCCCAAATGTTCGGTACTTTTGGCCGTGAGTGTTATGCCTTCTTTGGCTCTGACCCTCGCTTCCTTAATGACTGGTTAGGTCTTGGTGGTAGTGCCGAAACTTATCCTGATTTCTTCGCATCTGCGGGTACTTACGTAAACCCTTATCTAGCAGTTAAGCAGGCTAACATCATTATCGAGGCCGCCAATAACAGTAGTCAGCTCTCTCAAGAAGAGGCGTTTGGCTATACTGGCTTCGCTAAGACAGTAAAGGGCTTCCAATTGCTATGGCCACTCTTGCAGCAGTACCAAAATGGTATTCGCGTTGACGTGGAAGAGCCACTAAACCCTGGTCCAACCCTAGGTTTTGATGCTGCTCTTACAGAGATTCGTAACATCCTTCAGGAAGGTTTTTCTGATCTAGACAAAGCTGGAAGCAGCTTCTCTTTCAACCTAACTAGTGGTTTTGACGGGTTCAACAACCCTGATGCGATGGCACAGGCTAACCGTGCAATTGCTGCACGTGCTGCGTTGTATGCAGAGGACTATGCTGGTGCTTTGACAGCGCTAAATGCTTCCTTCATGAACTTGAATGCAGCAAGCGCTGCCGACTTGAACGTGGGTCCTGCTCACGTTTACGGTAACGCTCCTGACATCAACAACCCATTGTTCTACCCATTGGATGCTGCTACTTCAACCATCTTGTGTGTACACCCAAGTATGATCGAAGATGCACTACCTGGCGATGGCCGTGTAGCTGCTAAGTTTGCTGAGCGCGTTAACAATCCAATTACCGACGCTAACCTGGTAGACCAAAACACTGGCGCTGCTATTGTTGGTCAGTATCAGGATGCTCGTTGGGCAAGCAACACTTCTTCTATTGCATTCATCCGTAACGAGGAACTGCTTTTGATTTATGCTGAAGCTCAGGCTCGTCAGGGTGGTGATGCAGTTTCTGCAATCAACACTATCCGTAACATCTGGGGCGTAGGTGACTACGCCGGTGGTACTGATACCGACTCTTTGATTGATGAGATTCTGTTCCAGCGTCGTTACTCACTGTGGCTAGAAGGTCACCGTTGGGTTGATATGCGTCGTTTGGGCCGTCTGAATGAAATTCCACTACTCGAAAATGGTACTATCTATACCCAGGTAGCACGCCGCGTAAGTGAGATTTCTTGGGACGAAGGATAGCACATATAGGATAATTGATATGAACCAAATTGGTAAATATCCTTTATCACTATAATCACTGAATGGGCATTCTCACTAGTGGGGATGCCCATTCTCATTTTCTGCATTATTTAACTTTCCAGCTGACCTAAGCTGAAGACCCTGTCCTCTTTGGTTAATAACAGCTACTCAGTTCATAAATCGGTATAATGAAGTACTTATCTACAATTGTCCTATTCGGGCTATTCCTCCTCTCCCACCCGACTAGTGCTCAAACCAATTTCTTAATCACCAATCCTTTGGCGGAAGAAATTCTTCGAGGAGAATTTGATCCGGCCGACTATCTGCCCGTGGATCCCATTACTGCGCCACAGGTAATTGTGACCGGGATCGAGCAATCTGTATCTGCTGATTCGCTAAAAGCCTATCTAGAGGTGATGGCCAGTTTCCGTACTCGCCATACAAGTTCAGATACAACCTCTACGACAGAAGGCATGGGAGCAGCCCGCCGCTGGGCTTTTGACAAATTCGAAAGCTTTAGTGATCGCTTAATCGTGTCCTATTTTCAATTCGAACAGCTCACCTGCGGAATGCTTAGTCACCGTAACATCTTCGCGGTCCTTCCCGGCACAGGTGAACACTCGGAGGAAATTGTGCTCATCGAAGGGCACTTTGACAGCCGCTGTGGTGACAATTGTGATACCGAGTGTCAAGCAGAAGGTATGGAGGACAATGGTAGTGGATCGGCGTTGGTGATGGAGCTCGCTCGTGTAATGAGCCAGTACACCTTTGATCGAACGTTGATGTTTATGCTTACGACTGGCGAAGAGCAAGGCTTATTGGGAGCAGATGCAGTAGCAACCCTAATGGCAGAGGATGATCTTCCGCTTCTAGCGGTCTACAACAACGATGTGATCGGAGGGATCATTTGCGGCGAAACCGCCTCTCCTCCTGGTTGCCCTGGGCTCAATGATATTGATAGTACAAACGTACGAATCTACTCTGCCGGAAACCTCAATTCGAGGAACAAGATGCTGGCTCGTTTTGTAAAGCTCGAATATGAGGAAATGATCGCACCGGTCGCTGAGCAAGTCAATGTCATCAACATCATGTCGCCAGAGGATAGAACAGGCCGAGGAGGCGACCACATTCCATTTCGAAGAAAGGGCTTTCCTGCCATCCGATTTACATCTGCCAACGAACATGGTAACGTAGACACTGGCAATCCTGATTACCATGATCGCCAGCACACTTCAGAGGACATCCTGGGAGTAGATACCGATGGGGATGAAATACTTGATTCATTCTTTGTCGATTTTCGGTACCTAGCCCGTAATGCTATCATTAACGGAAACGCAGCGGCCATGACTGCTTTAGGGCCAGAACCTGCAGAGGATTTCGACCTAAATCCAATCGACGGCGGTTTTGAAGTTGTAATTGACGACCCTAATGATTACGGAATTTACCGGGTTGGTGTACGACAATTCACTACGCTCGATTTTGATACAATTTTCACACTCAATCAAGCTGTTGATACCATTCGAGGACTTACCCCCGACCTCATCTATGTTGCATCAGTCGCAACGGTTGATGAAAATGGAGTGGAAAGTCTTTTCATCGGAGAACGCTTCAGCGATTTTCAATCCAACTTAGTGGAGATTAGTCGTGCTCAGGAAAAAGTAAGGTTACTTCAAAACAGGCCCAACCCTTTTGATGAAGCCACCTATTTCGGAGTTTATGTAGAAGAAATTCCGTCGTATCGAAAGGCAAGTATATTGGTTCGAGACCTCCAAGGACGTGTTTTAAGTGAGCTACCCATTCAACTAAATCTGGGTTTGAATGAGGTCCTATACAATTTCGAAAATCACGCTTATCAGCCTGGTGTCTATACCTATACCCTAATATTGGATGGTTATCCGTTAGTGACGAAGCGGATGATGTATGCATACTAGCATAATACCCTGTCACAAAAGAATTAAAGTAGAGCGGTAAACAATATATATAAATCTGCAATTTAACGGTAGTGTCCATCGCATTGTGCGGTGGGCACTACTTGTTTTTTCCCCCTTAGAATGAAATAAAATGCAACTCCAAAGGTCTACTACTCTACTGCTCTGCGGTGTGATCTCCGCGTGCGTGCTGCTCATCGTATTGTCTACAAACAAGCAGCAAGATTCCGCTCCAATTTCGCCTCCAGCAAATCTTCATGTCGGTCATATTCACGGTAATACCTACTGTGGTGTTCCGCCGGTACCCGATCCAATTGTTCTAGAACAGCCGGACGGCAGCAGTTTTCAGGCTTATCTTTTCACTGAAGGTCCGGCAGCTTACCTGGAGACGCTTGATGGATACACAATCATCCAAGATGGAGGTGACGGATACTATCGATACGCCACTCGAGGTACTAAAGGAGATCTCTTTATGACCGGTGTACCGGTTTCAGCAGAGTCCGAACGCAATAGCACAGAACTAACCTTGCTACAAGTCCTCCGAAAAAATCTCCGCTATGAAGGGCAAGCACTCGCTGAGTTGGTTGCAAACGACCAACTCAAAACAGATGACGACGGTGAAATAATTAGTGCTGTCTTCCCTCCGGCAGGCACTCAAAAGGCGCTACTACTTCTAATTGATTTTCCCGATCAGCCCTTCGTTTACCCACTATCAGACTTCGATAACATGGCCAACCAGGCAGGATACAATGTGAATGGTAGCTCCGGTAGTTTTCGAGATTACTACCTCGACATATCCTATGGCATCCTCACAGTAAACACCGATGTAGAGGGTTGGTATACTGCTATTAACAACCGGGCTACTTACGGAATCGAGAGTACGGCCAATCGAAATTTTGCAAATGCTGTACCGCTTATTCGTGAGGCTGTCGATGCCGCCGAAGCTGCAGGTGTGGACTTTAGCAATTATGACGGTGATGGTGATGGACGAGTAGATGTCGTTGAAGTGATTCACTCCGGCCGAGGAGCTGAGGAATCCGGTAACGTAGCAGATATTTGGTCGCACCGTTGGGTACTTTCTTCTCAGGGACTTAGTGTAACCTATGATGGTAAGCAAATCAACGACTACATCATTCAACCAGAGAAATACGGCGCTACGAATATTGCCAATATCGGCGTGCTGGTACACGAATTTGGCCATGCGCTAGGCTTACCCGACCTGTACGATACGGATGGCTCTTCGCGTGGTATCGGACGTTGGTGCTGTATGGCTGGCGGTACCTGGAACAACGGAGGCCGAACTCCCGCTCAATTCTCTGCTTGGTGTAAACGCGAATTGGGTTGGGTCAACCCTACGGTATTAAGTGGATCAGGTTCGGTTGTAGATATGCTGCACAGCGATATAGACGACGAATGCTACCAGCTCACCACGCCGGATTCAGATGAGACCTTCTTAGTTGAAAACCGGCAAAAAACGGGATGGGATGCTCACATTCCTGGTCAGGGATTAGCCATATGGCATATCGATGATAGTCGAAGTACTAACCGAGATGAGAATCGTTACCTGGTTGATCTAGAGCAGGCAGATGGAGATCGAGATTTGAACAACAATAACAACAGTGGAGATAACGCAGATCTATTTCCCGGAACCAGCAACAATACCACTTTTGATTGTAGTTCTAACCCGAATTCCAATATCTACAGCGGCGGAAGCTCAAACGTGAACATCTTCGACATCAGCGAAAGCGGTGATCTAGTCAGCTTCTCCTACGACTTCTGTAGTACAGACTGTAGCATTAGCAATATTGATCTGGATGGTGGTCCAACCAATATTGGTGGCGGCACCTATGACCAGAGTTTCTCTATCAATTATTCATTCGCACCAGGTAGTGGCACATTGGACCTTACGGTTGCCGGCATGACGGTTAATGCCGCAATCACCAGTAGCCCTCAAATTATCGCTATAACGGGTCTACCTGCGGATGGCAACCAGGTTAGTGCAACTGCAAGTTTTTCTGCAGAGGCAACTTGCAGCCTCACCAAGAACAATATGTATGTTGCTCCACGCGATTGTATAAATGATAATGTTTGTGATGCACTAGACATCACTGACAACATTGATGGCGCAGCGGTTGTATGTAGCAATGTTGGAGCCACTACCCAAGGAAATGAGCCTCGCCCAAACGCAGTTGGTTGCGGAGTCCAAAATGGCTGGTGCGAGAATGTCTTAAGCAACACAGTTTGGTATTCCTTTGCCGCTCCAGCTTCGGGTAGTATAGATATTGATTTCAATACGGCCATCGACCTCCAAATGGCGCTTTGGGAAGCCAATAGCTGTTCTGATCTTCTTGTAACTACCGATCGTATGATGGTAGCCGCTAATGATGATTCAGGTTCAGCAGGCGGATACAGCCCACGTATCGCCAACGTCAGTTGCCTAATACCAGGAGCTACTTACTTTGTGCAAATCGATGGCTGGAACGGTAGAACCGGAACCTTCAGTATGAGTATCACCGATCCAGGAATTTCTTGTACGACAGCACCCACTGGGACCGGAGGTTGCGGCACCAGTTACTCCGCTACATCCAGTGGGCATGGAGAATGGTTGCATATAAGCGATGGTGGTGGTCAACGTATCGTCTCTATTAATGACATGTTCAATAACTTGGGCGGTATCAGTGTAGACTATGCCATCCATACTGGCACTAGTCGAAAGGATGGAGACAACTACCCGCTCCTGGATCGTGATTGGTACATCACGGTAGCGAATGACAATCCGGCAACGGTCCGGCTTTACTTGACCGATCAAGAGTTCCAAGATTTGATCAATGCTGGTGGTCCTATGACCTTAGATCAGATTAAACTACTTAAGCTGAGTGGAGGGAACTGCAGTGATTACAACACTGGTTCTGCCGAAGTACTATCCACTTCCTACTCAATGGAGAATTTCTCCGGTAGTAGTCACGTGTTGGAGTACAAAATTAGTGGCTTCAGTAGTTTCTTTGGGCGCTCAAACAATGCCATCCTGCCAATTGAGATGAAATATGTGCGGGGAGAGGCAATGGACAAACACAATCGATTGTTGTGGGCAAGTAGTCTGGAAGAAAACACAAAGACGCATGTTATTGAACGGCTGGTAGACGGCGAGAATAGCTGGGAGGCTATTGGGCAGCTACCTGCTGCCGGGAACAGCCAGGTGGAAGTTAGCTATCAATGGGATGATCACTTCCCACTACCGATGGCGTTCTATCGCATTAAGACTATCGACCTGGACGGCAGTTACCAATACTCGGACATCGTATCTTTACAGCGGAAGGAGATCGATATACAATTAACCAAGATGTATCCAAACCCTGCCCGGGAGCAGGTATGGACAGACTGGTACAGCAATGATGGTGGCGATCTTGCGTGGGAGATTAGGAGCCCTAGTGGCCAAATTCTCCGATCTGGCACCTCAACTCTTTCTTCTGGTAGAACAAAAGTACCTATCGATCTACAAGGCCTGCCAGCAGGACTCTACTTCTTGCAATACCGCAATGGAACGTGGCAGGAAAGCCGAAAACTGTTAGTGGAATAGACTAAAAGGCTAATTACTTACACTAGTCACTAAAGACCAAAAGGGCGAAGAAATCCAGGAGTTTCTTCGCCTTTTTGGTTCTAGAAACCTCATTTCCTATTTTAGGCAGGAATAGGACTTAGGTCTAACTCGAAACTGTCCGCATCAGAACAAGAGTAAGTGGATCGGACAACTTATTCCCCAATTGGATAGTTCTTATTCCCAAACCAACAAACGAAACCATGCGATTGAGCTTTTTAATTCTGCTAACCAGCCTGAGCCTAGCCTGCTCAAACGCTGAGACCACTGTAGCAGACAACAACACCCCAGCTACAACCACAGAAGTGGTTGACGAACAACCAAATACGGAAGAAACAAAAACAGTGACGGAGAGCAATGTTGAAATTGCTAGCGCTGAACCCATCCAAACCGCAACGCCTCCGACCACTAGCTCCTCACCGGCTCCAACTCAAGATGTCCAATTGACGGAGAGACCGGAACCAGCAACCGAAAAACCTTCGGGGCCAACACTAACTGAAGCCCCTGGCCCGCAAAAGACTGCTCCAACTCAACCTACTGTGGTTGTAGAAGAAGGTCCTGCACCAGAAATCGTGGAAAAGACAGAACCGGATCACAGCATCTGGGATAACTTGCTGCGGAATTTTGTCAGTAGCAGTGGACAAGTAAATTATCGCGGCCTAAAGGCTAGCACTGGTCCATTAAATGACTACTTGCAAGAGCTCGAAAGCTATCCACCACAGAGTAATTGGAGCAAAAACCAAATCATGGCGTATTGGATAAACGCCTACAATGCCTATACCATCAAGTTGATCATTGACAATTATCCTGTCAATAGTATCAAGGATATACATGGTGGCGATCCCTGGAATCAGAAATGGATCAAGATTGGTGGAAGCACCTACTCTTTGAATCAAATTGAGAATGACATTCTTCGTGCACGTTATGGTGATGCTCGTATCCACTTTGCTGTAAACTGTGCAGCGGCCTCTTGCCCTCCAATTTACAACCGGGCCTTTACCCCTGACAATCTCAATAGCACCTTGCAACGTTTAACTCGCAGATTCATTAATAATACCGCCTACAATAGCATTAGCGCTGATAGAATCGAGATCTCTAAGATCTTCGAATGGTACGCTGGTGACTTTGGTAATATCCAAAGCTATATCAATGGCTTCACCGATGTAGAAGTTGGTGCGGGAACACAGGTTAGCTACAAAGAATATGACTGGGCCCTGAACGGCCGCTAGCACTATCCAAAGACAAATCCGGCCCTGGTGAAATTCACCAAGGCCGGACTCCTTTCTCATTTGATACTTACGACTTCGGTCTTACTACTGGAAGACTACCTTTCGTGTGAGCATCTGTCCATCAGCAGTACGCCAGTTCAAGAGGTACAATCCGGGTGGTATCCCTTCCGTATCTAGACTAACTCGCCCGCTGAATGGCGGCAATTGATATTCTCGCATCACCCTACCTTGCAGATCAAGCATTCGGATAGTACTCCGTTGATCCGATTGAGTTTCGACATTAAGTTCTCCCCAAGATGGTACCGGATAGACTTTGAATGGAATTTCTTCTGCTACAGGTTCTTCCAGATCGGTGACTTCACAGGCCGGATCGTCCGTAACGACAAACTGGTGCATCATACCACCACCTTCGGCATCTTCATGTGTCAAAATATGACAATGGTACATGTACGTCAAGCTTGGGTCAATTGCGGAAGGATAATCATCAAATGAGCCTAAGAATCGCAATCGCCAACCAGGCAAAACGAGGACATCGTCTTTGGGCCCGTTGAAATCACGTTCTCGCAGATCCAGTTGATGCACTGTACCATCTACTCCGGTTGAGTCAATACCTAGTATTCGGAAGAATATCTTATGGATATGGAACGGGTGGGCAACATGGCTTTCGTTGTTGATCGTCCATATTTCTTTCGTATCCACACAAATAGTATCATTAATTACATTGATATCATAGGTAGTACTATCAATGGTAAATCCACGAAGGGTATCTCCTTGGTTGGTGATAATTTGTTCCATAAAAACGAGGTCCTTATCCCGGCGGCGATACACATCTGTGGTGTCCCGCAATGAAGGATCCCAATCTATGGACCATGGGGTAAATGTATCTACAGGGCTGTAGAAAGGTGGATCAGGAACGATACGAATTTGCAGAAAGGCTTCACCTTCCGTAACATCCATTCCTTGTCCAGGCCCTGTAGACGCTGCAGGACTTCCTACAATATAGCCAGGCATCAGCTTAGCCAAATTCCGTAGATAGAGCACATCCCCTGGAATGTAATTAGTTAGATCAAGAACGATTTCCGTTCGAGCTCCAGGTCCCATTAGATGTCGAAGCCTGGTGTTTGGCTCAAGCGTGTACCCACCATCGGTGGCAATTACCTGGTAGCTTTCTAAATTGGAATCAATATTCGGGTCAGAATCATACGACTGCGACAGGCCAAACATTACTCCTTTTCGAGTAGATCCATTCAAAATTCTCAGACGAACCATATGAGCCGGCAGCTCTATGTATGGGTTGGTCACCCCATTCACGATATTGACGGGGCGCCGTCCTTTTTCAGTAATGACCATATACTCATTAGTGATAGAATCAAAGGTTACTCCTTGTTCACCCAATACGATCGGTATATCATCAATACCATAGGTTCGAGGTAAAGTTGGTCGAATTTGATCGGAAGGTTGCTCAGAGATAATGATTCCTGATAAACCTAATTGAACGTGCGGTAAGGTTTGATTGTGCAAGTGTGGATGGTACCACATGGTACAAGCACTATCAAGATTCATAAAATCCACATCCCAGAAACCTCCTTCAGAAGCAATGGGTTGGTGAGGACCACCATCAAACTGGGCAGGTAGTTCGGCTCCATGCCAGTGTGTGGTTGTGGTTGTTATCGGTGTAAGAGTAGATGAAGCAGGTAGGCTATTGATAACCCGGATATTCACTGGGCTATTCGTCGTCCACTTCAAGGTTGGCCCTAAGAAAGTCAAGTTTGTCTGACCAGGCAGGTTGTAGACCCAGGTGCCAAGTCCATCCGGTTGGTTGGCTGTACCATTAAGCATCTCATCATCTGGATCTCCTGGATTAAACTTGTGATTTGTTTGAGTGATCTCCAATTCAATTAATCCATCAACCGCACTAACTATCGGTGGGATCGGAGCTTCATTAAAGAAAAAGGGTTGAGAAAAAAGAGTGGTAGTGCTGTAGGTACATAATAGTGCAAGCATTACCTGTAGATAGGTAAATCTGAATTTCATATGGGTTTCAGTTTAGATAAGGTGACTTAGATAGTTCTATCTCAATAAGATACTAAAATTCAATCTATATCACTAAGAAATGTTCTGAATGACACCCTTCTAAACTTAATTTTAGACAAAACCTTCTACTTTCTGAAAGCCGGATACTGCATAGAAATACAATGTAACGAGCCATGCTGCTCAATCAGCACCCTACAATTGATTCCCACTACTTCCCGATCAGGAAAGCATTCTCCAAGAACCTCCAAGGCTTTTTCATCCTCTGGTACATTATAGGTTGGCACCAGTACCGCTCCGTTGATGATCAGAAAATTAGCGTAGGTAGCAGGAAGTCGATGCCCATCTTCAGCAAAACATGGAGTCGGCCATGGCAGGGGAATAAGGCGATAGGGATCGCCTTCACGCGTACGGAAACTCTGAAGCTCCTGCTCCATTAATTTCAACTCTGCATAATGCTCATCTTGATCATCAGGACACTGCACGTAAGCAATCGCCTGTGGATCAACGAAGCGAGCGAGTGTATCGATATGAGAGTCGGTATCATCTCCCGCTAGATATCCATTATCCAACCATAGGAAACGATCTACGCCCAAATACTTTGTCAATGCTTCTTCCGTCTCTCGGAACGACAAGTGTGGATTCCGATTCGGAGACATCAGACACTCTGTAGTGGATAAAAGCGTACCCTGCCCATCGGTTTCAATGGCTCCGCCCTCCAGTACCACATAAGGGTTTTCTTTTGCAATATCGCCAAACACCCCCCAGAGGTGAAGACTGCGCGTGATGAGATTGTCTTTATTCGCAGGAAACTTGAGTCCCCAACCATTGAACATAAAGTCCAGTAAGACGCCTTTACCCTCTTCAAATACAGTGATGCCACCATGATCCCGAGCCCAGGTATCATTGCTTGGACAACTTATGATGGTTAGGCGTTCTTGCGAGACGTGGCTAAGTAGTTGCT
>CAJXOS010000083.1 GCA_913057725.1 uncultured Lewinella sp. | reverse complement strand
TGTGGGCTCAAAGTTCGGGATGACTCATGTTTTATTTGTAATAATCCTTCCTCCTACTCCGGCTCGAAACCTAGTATCAGATTAAAGGTGCCGAAGTTTTGCCAATCCTTCCACTCAAAACCAGGTCGGTCAAATCCTATACCATAGTCAAAGCCAACGGTACCAAACATTGGGAGTTGTAGGCGCAATCCAAGCCCAGCAGAACGGTAGGTGTCGAATGGATTGAAATCTTGTACCGCTTTCCAGCTATTGCCAGCCTCTGCAAAGCCCAATACATACCCTCGCGCGCCTTGGGTATTGAATAGCGGATAGCGAACTTCGGCGGTAAACTTGGCAAAGGCTGCACCACCTCCGCCTTGGCTGCCGGGAATGTCTTCCAGGTCGTAGCCTCTCAAGGAGAGTAAGTCGTTGCCAACAAAGGCTGCCTGTTGACTACCCGTCATGCCGTTACCACCCAATTCAAATCGCTCAAAGGGCGGTGTTTGGCCATTGCCATAATTGAGCAACCATCCCATTTTAGCACTGGTCTTCAGTACAGCCTTCTTACCCAAGGGTATGTACTTCGTGCCTTGTATACGGTACTTGTGGTAGGAGAGTCGACTGAAGTCGGCAATACCTTCGGCATCGGTATTCTGGGACCAAGGAGGTGTCCACTGCCCGCTCACTGAGAAAGTACCACCCTGGCGGGGAAAGAAGGGGTCGCTCACGCTGTTGTACGCCAATTTAAGCTGGGCATACAAGTTGTTGAACCGGCCACTAGTGAGCGTGCTTCCATCGTCCAGATCAATCTCCAGGAGATTGTTGAGTCGGATGTATTGATAACCGAGTTCACTGTTGAGCGTCCAACCTCCTTTTCCCCAGGGGAGTCGTTGTCCAAGCCGAAGATTACCTCCGGTAACGGAAAGGGTTTCCCAATTTTCGAGACTGTCTTGTTCTGCGAAGCGCTGGTGGAATACACTGAAGCCGAATGACTGCGGCTTGCCCTTAAACCAAGGCTCCAAGAAATTAAGGTTGTAGGATTGAAAAGGAGCCCCATTCGATTGGGCACGAATACTGAGTTGTTGTTCGTCGCCATGTGCTCCGGTGATATTACCTTTTATAAGCTCCCGTAAAGAGAAGTTGTTAAAGGTGAAACCAAGCGTACCGATGGCACTAATGCCATCTCCGCTACTGGGATTGAGGCTTGCGGCCAGCTCAAATTTATCATTACGCTGTTCTTCCACCTTGTAGATGAGGTCTACGGTACCTGTTTCAGGGTCGACTTCTGTATCAATGCCCAGCGTTTCTGGATTGAAGTACCCCAAATTGATCAAAGCGCGCTGTGAACGGAGCACTTCTTCCCTACTAAAAGGAGTACCCGGTTGCGTACGAAGTTCACGCCGAATCACATGATCGTTGGTACGTTCGTTACCTTCGATCTTTACCTCACGGATTAAAGCAACGGGGCCTTCCGTTAATCTAATTTCAATATCTACTTCTTGACCCCGTAAGCTAGTGGCGATGGCATCCGCCTGGAAAAAGAGGTGCCCCTGGTCCATATATAGACCGCTGATATCTTGTCGCTCCGTATCAAAGTGCAATCGTTGTTCTAGATATTCTGGCCGATATGGGTCGCCAGCTTCAATACCCAATACCAACTGCAAAAAGCTAGGGTCGTATTTCTCTGCTCCTTTCCAGGTAACCGTACCTATATAATAAGGAAGACCTTCAGAAATGGTGACTTGCCACTCCCATCGGCCATTTTCCTGACAACTGCTGTCTTGTGTAATAATAGCATCCAAGTAACCGAGGTCCCGGTAATGATGTATAATGGAAGCCCGGGCCTGCGAACGCCAGGATGGTGTGAAGTTGGTTTTTCGTAGCAGGCCCAGTCCCATCGATTTTTCGAGTTCACGCTCTTTCGTAACAGCTAAACCTTGCCAATGAATACGCTTCAGTCTTTGCTTCTGCAGCTTACCGAAGTTGACCCGCAGCTGAAGGTTTTTTCCATCACGAATAGGAGCGGTATGCAATTGTACAGATTGGGCTGCGTACCCTTGTTCGGAAAGCTCCTGCTGAATAGCCTGCTGTAACTGTGCTTGATGGGATGGTAACCACGCGGTCTCCAGTGGTGCGTATTGTGCTAGCCATGCTTCCCATTTACGGGTTTTGGGCTTGTTCAAACCATCCACTACTACACTTGCCAATAACGGGGCCTCTTCGACCTCAATATTGAGCCAAATTAGATCTGCCTTGGTTTGTGTTTCGGTGATTTGGACATCCGCAAAGAGTTGTTGGTTGAGTAGGCGCTTGATAGCTTGTGCTAGATCAGAGCCAGGAACCTGAATCTTATCTCCGATTTGCAGACCACTCATTTGTTGCACGATCTGGGGAACCGTTCGATCACAACCAGACACTTCAATACCGGCCAACTCATAGGTAGTGGTTTCTTGTGCAACCAGGCATAGGGGTAGTGTAAGTAGTGCGCACAGCACTACAGCATTTAGGTGATGCATCATGATAGAAGCTTATGTCGAAATGAGAGTTGTAAGAAAGAGTCGGGATTCCTTGAAAACGTTGTATCGAAGGCAAAATCGAATTGTGTTAAGCAGTAGCGCCAAGGCCAATAATTTCCTACATTTGCTTTGCTGAGAGCATTTAGTAAATGATACTTAGTACTTGATATTCGATACTTCAGAAGGGAGACCTCCGAGTTGCGTATCGAAATCATCAAGCATGGAAATGAGGGCATGACCCTCTCTTACTGTTTAACCGACAAGCGCATAGTAATGAGAAACAAGATTGTACTGTGGGGCACTAATGCTGCCGACGAACGTATTTTAGTTGCACTGGAACTGCAGATCGACGACAACCAAGTCCTGATTTACACTTTTCCAGAAGCTGTAGCTACGGAAGAGTTTTACCAGCAGATGATGGACGAATGGAGAAGCGACAAAGGTGAGGTTGCATTCCCGGAAGGGCATGAGACGATCACTCGTGAGCTATCCATTACGGAAGGACTATTGCCAGATGAAATTAAGGTAGAGCGAGGTGATTTGATTCAGCGCGCCCAGACGGAATGGCACTTTGTAGTATTGTCTTCCAAATTGAGCAAAGCTTACCGAAGCGAACTCAAGGATCTAGAAGACAAACTAGCTGGCCTGAAGGATTACGATAAGGAACTATGGGCCAATCTAAAGGGGTTCTGGAGCAAAGTCCAGCAACAGATACGTGACCGTACATTGCTGAGAGAGCACGCAGACGAAATCCGTGACCGCACCAATAAGGCATTTGAGGAGCTCAAGGGTATGCGGAGCAAGATGGATGACGCCTTTCGAGAAAGCTCAAAGGAAAACATGGCTCGCTTTGGCGAGATGATGGAAGATATCGAAGGCCGTATTCAGGACAACAAGCAGTTGAACCGGATCTTCGAAGAACTAAAGCGTGTGCAAAAGGAAATCCGTGACATTGCCTTTACTAAAGAGCACCGCAATAAATTGTGGCAGCGCATCGACAAAGCCTTCAAAGATGTGAAGGAAAAGCGCTTTGGAGAGCGTAGCAGTGGTGGCAATACTCCGCTGCAACGTATTACCAGTCGTTACAATGGTCTGCTTACAGCCATTGAGAAAATGGAGCGCTCTATCAAACGTGACGAGGATGACTTAGCATTCCAAGCACGTAAGATTGATCGCACCGATGGTCAGCTGGAAGCCCAGATCCGTCAGGCAAAGATTCAAATGATCGAACAGCGGGTCACTTCTAAGCGCGAGAAGTATGAGGACATGCTTCGTACAAAGGCCCAGCTAGAAGCAAAGATTGAAAAAGAGAAGAAGCGGGAAGAGCAGCAAGCTGCTCGGAAAGCTGCAGAATCTCAAGCTAAGGAGAAGATTGCAGCGGATATCCGTGATCAGCAATCGGCAAGTACAGAAGAAGCGGAGAAACTAACTACTGCTGCACAGGCGATCAATGAGCAGAAAGGAGGAAGCAAGAATGAAGAGGAAGAGCCTGTGAAGGAAGAGGAAGCGAGTACTGCAACCGAAGACTCTGCTTCTGCGGAAACGCAAGAGGAAGCTTCAGAGCCTTCAACTGGTGAAACGTTGTTAGGTGCCATTGGCACAACTTTGGGCGAGTCGCTGGAGGATGTAGTAGACACGGTACGTGCGGTAGCTGATGTAGTAAGCCAGAAGATTGATGAAAAAGTAGATGAGATCAAGTCCGATATTGAGGAAATCATCAAGGACGAGGAGGAGTAGATTTCATCCTCTATCATAAATGACAAGGTCCCTTCCACTGATATATAGTAGTGGAAGGGACCTTTTTTATGCTGTAGTCTATATGGAAAATAAAAATGTGAAGTTTTTTTAGGCTTTTATTAGCGCTATTTGAAAAACTTTTAATTCACGTTTTTGTGTTTCAAAAAAATGATTGTCAGTGCTTTGTGGTGTTTTATTGCTGTGAAAATTATCACAATTTGGCATTTTTGTCTTTGTGCTGCGCTAAGTCTTGTCGCATATTTGTAATGTGATCGGAAGGAAACACCGGCACCAACAAAGCAAAACAGTTGAAAGCAACTTTTGCTAATTCAAATTTGACATGTTCATGGGATTATAATTTGTTGGTGGTGGGACGTCCTGGTGACAAGCTTGCCAGGACGTACTACACTACTATCAGCAAACTATCCTGAAGCTATATAAGACAAAAAAAGGTGAGGATTTTGCTCTCCTCACCTCGATAGGTCGTAATTCATGGGATTATACTCAGTCAGTCGTGAGATTACAATTTGTTAAGGTTATGTACGTTTTTTTCCGACTGATTATGAGGCCAAATTTAATCCGCTGAAATTATTCAGCAAAATTTATGACCCATTAATTTCAAAAAAGAGCATCTTATTTTGGATATGTTCATGGGATTATAAGTAAAAAGCCATTCGTACTGCGAATGGCTTTTTTTTGTTTACTACCTACCTACTGCCTGAAAATCAGGCTGTTTTGACCATTTATCGCCTTATACTATACGGACTGTCTTGAGCTCGACATCAGAATGATGATCTCTCTGAGGTTTGAGCTTGTTTTCTTGCCGTGATTCTATCCAACTACACCTTTTGGCTGGAAAAATCATAGCAGAACGACAAAAACCAAAACCAATGAGACGATTTACCCTTACCGTTTTTAGCGCGGTATTCAGTTTGGCCTTGATGGCCCAATCAGACTTTCAGGCCTTCTTTCAACATGCAGATGCCTTCTTTTCGCAGAATGTAGAAAATGGGCTAGTCAATTATGCCCAGGTTCAATCAGATCAATCTACGCTGCAGAGCTTGCAGCAGGAGATTGCCAGTATCAACCTATCAACTGCGGATGCTAATACGACGCAGGCTTTTTACATCAATGCCTATAATATCCTCGTGATTGCGCAGGTGGTGGAAAACTACCCATTGGAATCACCTTTGGCCGTACCTGGTTTTTTTGACCGTACCAAGTACACCGTAGCAGGGGACGAATTGACCTTGAACGATCTGGAAAAGGATCGCTTGCTAAAGACTTACGGAGACCCTCGCTTCCACTTTGCACTGGTTTGCGGTGCACTGGATTGTCCGCCAATTATTGCAGAGGCTTATCTGCCATCAACCTTGGATGCTCAACTACAGCGCCAAACCCGATTGGCACTTAACGATGCTGAATTTGTTCGTGTGAATGACCAGGGAGTTGCCTTATCTCAAATCTTTGAATGGTACGCTAGCGATTTTGGCGGAAATAAGGCTAGTTCAATTGCCTTTATTAACTCCTTTCGGGAATCACCACTACCTGATACTAAAGTTTCTTTCTATTCATATGACTGGAGCCTGAACGAAAAGGAAATGGTCACTACGATCATTAACCGCCCCGGCGATGCTAACCCAGGAGCTAATAATTCAGCTCGCTATGTTGTGAGTGCCGCTATACCTACGGGTACCTTTGAGATCAAAGGTTTTTCAAACCTTTATAACCAGGTGACAGGCAGTGGCGAAGGACCAGCTACGGACCAGGCTACTTTCTTTACGCAGAATCTAAAAGTCTTGTATGGAGTGAATAACCGCTTTAATGCTGGTTTAGACTTCCGCTACCGACAGGTAAGTTTTGGCTCGGAAAGTAGTAGTACTCGGTTAGATGTTTTTAACCTAGAGCAAACTGCCAGTACCCGCCAAGGTTTAACGGGAGTTGGACCATCTATCCGTTACGCACCCTTTACGGCACTACCTAACTTCTCCGTGCAATCAACCTATTGGATTGCTACTGGCGATGATCTAGCAGGAGCAACAAATCCGGACCGTCCATTTATTGATTTTAATGGAGATACGTGGTTTACCCAAATCTTCAACGATTTTTCAATTGGTGATAACTTCTCTGTATTCACGGAGCTGGATATCCTTTTGGAAGACATTGGTGCATCATCTGATGGTCATATTAACCGCTTTTCAACTCCAGTACAGTTGATCTTCAGTTATTTCCCAAATCCAAAGACTACCTTGTATACGATTGGTTCTTACTCCCCTTATTGGCAAGAAGATTTCGACTACTTCTACCAAGCTGGTTTGGGTGCGAAATACCAAATTACTTCTGCCTTGGAGGTAGAGCTGCTGTATACACAGTTTAGAAACCAGTTTATCCGTCAAACCAACGGTAGCGCTTCTACTATTAACTTTGGGGTGCGGATTTCCGTTTTCTGATTTCACTACTCGCACAAGATTAATGAGCACACCTGATTCACCGCCTCCCTCGAGGTACTTGTTGATAGCATTGTTTGTGGTTAGTAATACAGCATTATTACTAGGGCAAGCGGTGATTGCCGACATCACCTTTACAGGATTAAAGCGGACTCAGCGTACAACACTGGAACGCTTACTGGAACAACGACCGGGAGATACGCTCCAGCTGTCAGAAGTGATCGATGATTTGCGAGTATTAAGTAACCGTAATGGCATCGTAAGCGCCGACTTTCAGCTGGATACACTACCTCAGGGCGTGCGCATAAATTATCAGTTGCAAGAAGGTGTTAGTCGTTATCCCGTAGCGCTCTTAGGAGGGTTACGGGATAACTTCTGGTGGGAATTAGGCTACCAGGATGATAACTGGCAGGGTAGGGGTAATACGTTTACCGCATTTGCCCGGCAGATCGATGGCCGCCTAGGTGGGAGGGTTAACTTTCGTCAGGACTATTGGCGTCGGTACCAGTGGGGATTTGGTTTTCAGCTAGAGCGCTATTCTAGTCAAGAACCGCTCTACTTTGGAGACGAGCAAGTAGATTACCTGTACGATAACCACAATGCCAGAGTAAGTTGGCGCTATCACTTTGATCCTGAGACCAGCTTCGAACTTGGTTTTACCTACTTCGTGGAGGACTACGAAAAAGTGAACATAGAACAAGTACCCGGGCCAGAGCAACGGCAGGAGAAGAAGCAACTAGTTAGACTAGCCTATCAGCGCAGCCGCTTGCACTATGATCTCCTGCAGCCAAGAGGAAGTGACGCTATTTTCTCTGGAGAATTTGTGTTCCAAAAAGAGACTACGCCGTTCTATTTGTTTCGAGCTATCATTCGCAAGTACCGGCCAGTAGGCAAGGGCGGCTTGCTAGCATCCCGACTCAATTTGGGATACGCCGCCAATAATAACACCCCTTTCGCTCCTTTTGTGGTAGACAGCCGAGTCAATATTCGGGGATCAGGAAATCGCGTTGATCGGGGTACGGCTATGATCGTGCTAAACTTAGAGTACCGTCAATTGATCTGGAGAAGCCCCTGGCTGGCCGTTCAAGGAGTGGTGTTTAGCGATGTCGGTAGCTGGCGAAATCCTGGTGGGCAAATCAGCGATATTTTGCGTGAGGAGAACGTCAAGTACTTTTCTGGCGTAGGCCTAAGACTGATATCCGATAAGGCGCGACAATCCGTATTGCGTATCGACTACGGTTATGGTATTCATCCTATTGGAAGAAAAGGTATTGTCTTGGGACTTGGGCAGTACTTCTAACGTTTACTCAAAGAACTCAGCCACTTCATTCAGCTCCTTTCTATAAATATTCGGTACGTAGACCTCATCTTCCGGATATCCTACGGGGAATAACATGTAAGCCCGTTCGTTCGCCGGGCGTTCCAGTATTTTGGCCAGGAAGTTCATCGGGCTGGGCGTATGCGTGAGGGTAACCAAACCAGCGTTGTGGATGGCGGTGATGAGCATTCCACATGCGATCCCTACCGACTCATTTACGTAGTAGTTATTGTGCTTGTTCCCGGCTTCGTCCAGGTCGTAGGCTTTTTTGAATACGATGATGAGCCAAGGAGCACGTTCCAGAAAGGGTTTGTGCATATCGGTGCCAAGGGGAGCGAGGTCTTTCTTCCAACGCTCACTCATACGCTCCTCATAACTGAGCTTTTCTTCGGCTTCCGCCGCCACTCTGATTTTGCTTTTTACAGCAGGGTTGGACACAGCACAGAAGGTCCAGGGCTGTTTGTGAGCACCCGATGGAGCAGTTGAGGCCGTTTTGATGAGATCAACAATAACAGACTTCGGAATAGGGCGATCTGAGAATTCACGTATCGAGCGGCGTTGATCTAACCAATCGTAGAATTCACCTGCCCGGTTTTGCATCTCTGCAGTGGTGTATTGCTGATCATGCTCGTAGGCGATGTGTTCATATCCATTCAGAAGGATGATCTCTTTATCCGCCATGAATTAGGTCTTATCCGGTTACTCAAAAATCTCGCTGGCTACCCGGTACGTATTAGCGTGGCCTTCAATGATACTGGCGATTTTACGCGAATACCCTCCACCCATACTGACCGCAACAGGAATGCCGGCTGCTTTGCAGGTGCTAAATACAAAACGATCACGCTCTTTACAAGCCTGGACACTAAGACTTAGTCGGCCAAGTCGGTCAGACTCCAATACATCCACACCAGACAGGTAAAATATGAGATCTGGTTGATGCTCCTTTATTAATCGGGGCAAGGTAGCCTCTAGGGTCTTGAGATAGACATCTCCCTCTGTCTTGTCTGGAAGTCCAATATCTAGATCTGACTGCTCCTTGCGGAGTGGGTAGTTGCGTTCACCATGCATACTGAAGGTGAATACACGAGGTTCATCCTGAAAAATTCGGGCAGTGCCGTTGCCTTGATGCACATCCAAATCGACAATTAAGATGCGCTCTGCTTCCTTGTTACGCAAGAGAAAATTGGAGGCGATGGCAAAGTCATTAAAGACACAAAAGCCTTCACCATGATCGGCATAGGCATGGTGGGTGCCTCCAGCAATGTTGAGTGCTACTCCATATTCACGAGCGTAGCGAGCACATTCAATCGTGCCTTGGGCAATGAATCGGCCTCTATGAACGAGCTCTGGGCGCATCGGAAACCCGATAGCCCGCTCTTCCTTGGCAGTTAATCGCTGATGCTGAAGCTTATCCCAATACTCGCTGGTATGGGTCCAAAGCAATACTTCTTCCGGCAATTGGGCAGGAGAAAAAAACTGGTCTTCCGTCACAGTACCCTCATACAGGAGCTGTTCTGGCAACAGCTCATATTTCGACATGGGGAAGCGATGCCCATTAGGCAGCTGGTACTTGTAGATCGGCGAATAAGCAATTTTGAGCATGTAAAAGTTAAGTGCGAAAAACTAAAATTCAAGATTAAATAACGAGCACTTCATCTGTACTTCACACAACATCAGGAACTTGCGACAATATTCTAATCCGCCCATGAAACGCGAACCAGATATCGTTGTCATCTCCGATGTTCATCTTGGAACCTATGGCTGTCATGCCAAGGAACTGCTTCAGTACCTGAAAAGCATCAAGCCCAAGACGCTTATTATCAATGGTGACTTCATTGACATTTGGCAATTCCGCAAGCGCTACTTCCCGAAGGAGCATATGCAGGTCATTCAGCGCATTCTCAAGATGGCTGCTAAAGGTACCAAAGTCTATTATATCACCGGTAATCATGATGATGTACTGCGTCGTTACTCAGATTTCTCCACAGGTAACATTCATTTACGCGATAAGTTGGTACTTCAGCTAAAAGGAAAGCGGGTTTGGATTTTCCACGGCGATATCTTCGACTTATCTGTCCGCTACTCACCATTCATCGCAAAGCTTGGGGGGAAGAGCTATGATTACCTTATCGTACTGAATCGCTTTATTAATAAGATCCGTGTAGGGTTAGGTATGGAGCCAATGTCTATGGCTGGTCAGTTAAAACAACGAGTAAAGCGCGCCGTGAAGTTTATTGGTGATTTTGAGCAAACGGCTATAGAACTAGCCGGTGAACAGAAGTATGACTACGTCTTATGTGGCCATATTCACCTACCTCAAATGCGCACCGTCCAAAGCAAAGGGCACCAGGTAACCTATCTTAACTCTGGTGACTGGGTAGAAAACTTAACCGCACTGGAGTATCAGTGGGGCCAATGGAGCATCTACAAATACGATGAGGCTGACTTTCAGACGGTGAATAGCAGGTTGGTCGTGAAGGAGGTTCAGAAAGCACTGGATGTGGAGGATGAGGATGAAATTGTTCTTGACAAGAAACAGGAAACGCAAGCCTTGTTGAGGAGTATTTTGGGGGTTGTGCAGTAGAGCTAAAAACTAGATTTTACCGATCCTTCAATCGATATACAAACTTCAGCCCACTCCAATCGTCATCCACTGCGGCGACCTTTACATCTACCAACCCCAGGTCTAGCAGATACGTCCGGATAGGGTCCCGTTTCAGGTCGGTAGGTATGGTAGATTTGCCTTTCGGCCAACTCACCCACAACATGCCATCCTTCTTCAAGGCTGCTTTGGCAGTAGGTGCCAATAGCTCCAAGCTCTCAGCCGTTTGACAAAATAAGTGAACGAAATCTGCTTGGTTGTTATCCTCTAACTCGATCATGGTACAGTCTTCCGGTAGATCACCGAGTAGGTCGAGGTAGTGCTCAGGGGCATTCAACAGTAATAAGGTGTTACCTGCTTTGATGCCAAGTTTCTTGAGAAGCGGCGTGCCAGAATAACCTGCGGGCATAAGACGAGACGTTTTGTGGAGCCAGAGCGGATACCTAAATTTACGACCCACAGGTCAAAAGGCCGAACAATAATAAACTTCCTATGCTCAAAATCTTGATTACTGGAGCTGGTGGACAGCTAGGGCGCGAACTCCACGTACTGAAAGCAGCTTACCCGAATTGGGAATTTCGAGCAGCCGGGCGTGCTGACCTGGACATCGCCGATGCCAGTGCTGTTCAACAAGTTTTTGAGGCGTTTCAACCGGATTATTGCCTGAATACCGCTGCGTATACCGCAGTAGATCGGGCTGAGGAAGAAACCGACCAGGCCTTTGCGATCAATGCCGCCGGCGCGGAAAATATTGCTAAAGTCTGTTTGGCGCATGGCACCCGCTTATTTCACTACAGTACGGACTACGTATACAAAGATGGAATAGGCCGCCCGTTAAGAGAGGATGATCCTACTGCTCCTGCAGGAGTATATGCTGCTTCCAAATTAGAGGGGGATCAGCGCGTATTGGCTGCGCTATCCACGGCGACCGTCATCCGTACTTCTTGGGTCTACAGTAGTTTTGGGCATAACTTCGTCAAGACGATGTTGCGGTTAGGTCAGGAACGCGATCAGTTACGCGTGGTATTTGATCAAATAGGTACCCCGACCTACGCTCGTCATTTAGCGGTAGCTACTTTATCTGTTATTGAACAAATCGAATCGGGAAAGACTCAATCAGCAGATGTGGCAGGTGTCTTCCACTACAGCAACGAAGGTGTTTGCAGCTGGTACGATTTCGCCCGCGCAATTTTTGAGCTGACCGGAATCAGTTGCGATGTCAGTCCAATTGAGAGTAGTGAATATCCTACGCCTGCTAAACGACCATCCTTTAGCGTACTCAATAAGGCTAAATTCAAAACGGCTACTGGCCAAACTATTCCGCATTGGCGAGAAGCACTGCAAGAATGCTTGCAGGAACTAGGCTACTTGGAGCAGCAAGACTAGCTTCGTATTTGCCCGTCACCTCTAACTACCCACTTGTAGGATGTAAGTTCTCGGAGTGCCATGGGGCCTCGAGCGTGTAGCTTCTGTGTGCTGATCCCAATCTCAGCGCCCAGGCCAAATTGTGCGCCATCCGTAAAAGCGGTAGTGGTATTAGCATAAACTACAGCAGCATCCACTTGCTTTAGGAAGTCTTCGCTCGTTGCTGTGTCTTCCGCAATAATGGCTTCACTGTGTTTCGAGCTGTACTGTGCAATGTGATCCAGCGCTTCTTGAAGGCTGTCAACTACCTTGATTGACATTTGCATGCTCAAGAACTCGGTACCGAAGCTTTCAGTGGTAGCTGCTTTAAGCAAATCGGCAGGATAGTGTCCTTCAAGCGCGGCATGTGCTCTATCATCTGCATGTACGATACACTGGTGAACTGTTCCGAGATCCTTGATTAGCGTAGGCAGTGTATCCACTTGCGATTGGTGCACCAACAAACAATCCAGTGCATTACAGACGCTGACACGCCGGGCTTTAGCGTTGGTAATGATGGCAGTGGCCTTCGCCAGGTCTGCGCTAGCATCTAGATAGGTATGTACAATGCCCGCTCCCGTTTCAATAACGGGCACGCGCGCATTGTCTCGAACGAAGTTGATTAGCCCCTGACTACCGCGAGGGATGATCACGTCTATGTACTGATCAGCCTGGAGAATGGTTGGTAAAGCCTCCCGTTCACTAGGAGCCAGGTAGCAGCAATTGGTCAGTCCGCGTGGCTCCAATACACCTTGAATAAGTTTGAGGATGGCTTCATTGGAATAGTGCGCATCCCGGCTTCCTTTCAACACAGACGCATTACCCGATTTCAGGCAGAGGGCAAAAACATCGAAGGTCACGTTTGGTCGCGACTCAAAGATGATACCGATTACGCCTAGGGGTACACTAATACGCTGTACTTGCAGGCCGGAGTCAAGTGTTCCTTTGTCCAATACTTTACCAAGAGGGGAGGGGAGGTCCGCTACTTTTCGCAGATCGTTAGCGATCCCCTTGATACGCTCCGGATTAAGAAGGAGGCGATCGTACTTAGGATCCTGCGGATCCATGCGGTCTAGGTCTTGCTGGTTGGCTGCTAATAGGAATTCCGTTTCGGCTTCCGCCAGGTCTGCAAGTTCTCGAATGATCTCAGCGATGTCGGAGTCACTGAGGCTGATCAACAAGCGGCCAGCTTCTCGCACTTTCTTGAGCTCACGATGGATTAATGTATCGTAGGTGGCAATCATTGTTTTGGGGCATTTACTATGTTGCAAAGGTGCTTGATTTTTCTGAAAAGCGCCAGCTTCACGCCTTCCTCTTGCGAATAGTTTTACGATGTCTACCGGAGATCGGCTAGCGGTTTCCCCGCCTGATATTTTTGACTTACTTTCACAAAAAAGCTCAACACCTCATCATGATCGATCTACTCATCGTCCTGGGATACTTTTTGCTCATCTTCATGGCGGCTATTTCTGGACGAACAGGTAAATCGGTTAGTGTAGAGACCTACTTCTTGAGTGATCGAAATCTGCGCTGGCCATCGATTGCTTTATCTACTATCGCTACCAATATTAATGGCTATCAGTTTTTGGGGATGATGGGCTCCGCCTATCTCTATGGGTTGGCACAGGCTAGTTTAGAAATCAATGCGATTCAGGGAATACTAATGGCCGCTTTCATTTTTGTCCCCTTGTATTTGCGTGAACGGGTGATGACCATTACCCAATTCATTAAGAAACGACTGGGTGAGACGGTTGGCTTGTTCTACACGGGAGCTAATATTGCCTTGTTCTCGACCGTCACGCTAGGAGCTGCCTTGTTCTGGGGAGCATACGCTGCAGACATGGTTTTTTCTGACTATCTGAGTATCCTTCATGAGGACCGGATTATCCGCATTGGTATTCTCATCTTCATGCTAGGTCTTTTCTCCGCTATTTATACCTACCTGGAAGGGCTTAATGCGGTAGTGAAAACAGACATCATCCAGTTTGTGATCTTGCTGACCGGGGGCTTCGTGGTGCTCTTTGTAGCCATTCATCATCTGGGTGGTTGGAGTCAATTGTATGTGAAGACACCCCAGCTCATGCATTTACATTTACCAGCTGATCATGAGAAGTTGCCGTGGATACACATCTTTGGGCTCTTCCTACTGAACATCAATTACTGGTGCGCGAACCAGACGGTGATGCAGCGGTCATTGGCGGCTTCGAGCCTTCAGCAAGCTCAAATCGGGCTAATGGTGGGAGGGTTGATGAAATATGTGATGGCTGTTCTTATTGTGGTGCCCGGCATTGCACTAGTGGGAATCCTTGGGGAGAATGGTTTGGCCGAAGCAGATTTGGCTTTTCCTTATCTGGTTAAGACGTACCTACCCGTTGGCGTGAAGGGGGTAATTCTTTGTGCGCTCTTTGCTTCACTAATGAGTACGGTAGACTCTACTTTTAATTCACTGGCCACACTGTGGTCTATTGATATCTACAAGACTTACATCAATAAAGAAGCAACCGATGCGCAGGTCGTCAATGCCGGGAGAAATACGATTCTGGTCACCTTCTTTACTGGTGTTTTGATGGGCTTGGTCCTTCTGTATTTAAAGTTTGAAAACCCGGAGGCAGCCTTTACGCATAGTTTAAATGAGTTGCGTTACTATATCAACTGTGGTATTGTGGTGCTCATTTGTTCAGCAGCATTCTTGTTATTCCCACATCACCGGGTGGCCTTGGTAGCTTTCTTGTCTACTGCTTTTCTCAACTTAGGGCTGAAGTACCTCTTCCCCGACATGAACTACTTTGTGCGTGCGGGTTGGGTTATTTTTATCGCCTTCTCGGCAGTAGCCGCAGCCAGTTGGTCAAAAGGATGGACGCCATGGAAAGACCTCTTTCACTATGACTCGCCTAAGATTGCTCGCATTGGTTTAGCGCTGCTAGCGTCCTTAGTGCTACTCCATATCATTTTCCATTAACCCTGTTCCCGAGCGTCCCCCGACGCGAGGATACCCCCCAACACGAGGAGTAACACCCCCTTCTACCCAAACTCCTTAATCAACGTCAGCACCCCAAGGGTGATGCGATTGCGTTCTTTATCATAATCACTTTGCTCGATCGTAGCCTTGATGAAATAGGAGTGATTGTTTCGAGAATTCCGGGCGGCCAGAGCGAGTAGTAGGTCAAGGCTGTCGTTTCGACGTTCAGCAATCATGATCATCTCTTCAATGACGGTCTCTAGTTGGTTGCCGGTTATTTCTTTTTCCCAGTCACCAGTCAGTTCATCATCTGTGAGGTCGCCGCTCATGAATTTTTCGATCATTTCCTTGTCTACACCTTCCGTGTAAATGGTAGCCAGTTCCTTAAAACGGACCTCGTTTACCCAATTGAAAGTGACGATCAACATGATCATAGAAAGAAAGAGCGATGGATACAGTACTGCGACATTAACGTCAAAGAACTTTCCTCCATCTAGATTGACCTGTGCTAATAGTTGTAATGTGGCCATCGCTGCCACGGCAAAGCCGGCAAGTATACCTATAAAGAGCAACTGCTTGCGAATAAAAAACCAGGTTATATAGGTGCCGAATATTCCGAAAGTGATACAGCTCAAAACGATGTCGATCCCGTATTTCTGAGGGAACAGTATGCCGATGCCGTAAATCAACGCTATTTGCCCCGCTAAAAGAAACCAGAGCTTATGGGTAGCTAATTTATCGAGTGCATGGGTGCCTTTGGAGAAGAATGGCAAGGATAGTAACAAGGAAATATTCACTAAGCCAGAGAGTAGAATGGTCAGGTTGCCAAATTTGAACATAGCATCAGCTACTCCCACAAAAAAGGTGAAGAGAAAGGCCATGGCAAGGAAAAATAATCCCCGCGAGTTCTCCTTCTTTACCCTAGGGTTTTCCATTGCCTTCTGCACGAAATAAAGCAGAACCGTAGCCGTAAGGAGACAAAACATGGAAAGTAGTACCTGCTTAATCGATCGGTCATACTGCTCTGGAAATAATTGACCTAGAAAATCTCCTTCCATGATAATTGGGCTTTTAGTGTTCGGCGTATTAACAAATATACCATTTTGAGCGTCCCCCCGTTCCCGAGCGTCCCCCGGTTCCTGAGCGTCCCCCGACGCGAAGAACAATAACTATCGTCCCCCCCATGTTCCCGAGCGTCCCCCGACGCAAGGATATCCCCCGACGCGAGGAGCAACAAAAAAAGCCCCCATCCCATTTTCGCACAAAACCACCGTCCGATATCAAACACTTTTAGGATCGGCTTATTCGTAAGCGGCTGATAATCAGTGCTCGTGTCTTTTGGCACGCGCCTTGGCTTAATAAAAGCAAACACACACAAGTCAAAGGCATGGACCGTAATATCGATGAAAGACAAGTAAACCGTTCTCGCCGCCGCCGCTGGGGTAGGGTTTTACTCATTATAGCTGGTTTGGCACTGGCCCTCTGGGCGTTCCGCAGCTGGCTGAGCCCCAGTGCAGATGCTCGAGATTTTCGCATGGCTAATATTGAACGTGGCGTTCTGGAAAGCACAATTGCCGCAACGGGTACGGTGACGCCTTCTTTTGAGCAGCAGCTGAATGCACCAATCGCTACTCAAGTACAAACGGTACATCTACGCTCTGGCACCCAAGTAGAACGGGGCGATCTTATTCTAGAACTCGATAAGTCCTTTATCCAATTAGATGTGGCTGCTCGTCGCGGACAGTTGGACCTACGCCGCAATTCCATCGAGTTGTTGCAATTGGAACTTGATCGTGATTTGAAAGAACTAGAATACGACGATGAGATTAAAGGCCTGCAGGTGGAAGCAGCAGAGGCCGCGCTAGCAGATGCGAAGCGATTAGAAACCATCGGCGGTGCAACTGCCGAAGAAGTGGAGCAAGCAGCCACCCGCCTACAGATCCTTCGCCTGGAAAAATCGAAGTTGGAAAACGAACTGAACTACCGCCGCCGGAGCCTGGCGGGCCGCCAGCGCGAAGTGCAATTAGAAGCAGATATAGAAGCACAGGAATTGCAAGAGCTGCAGAGCAAGTTGGAGCTAACCGAAGTACGTGCACCAGGGCCGGGAGTGATTACCTGGGTGAATGAGAATATTGGCGAACAAGTACCAGAAGGTAACCCACTCGTACGCCTAGCAGATTTGCGGAGCTTCCAAATTGAAGCCTCTTGCTCCGATCGCTACGCTGATCGTGTGACTGTGGGGCAACCGGTTCGAATTCGCTTGAACGATGAAATGCTCAACGGACAGATTACCAATATCCTGCCTGCTGTAGCTAATAATACAGTCGAGTTTATAGTCGCTCTGGAGCAGCCTGATCATCCACAACTCCGCCCCAATATGCGCCTGGAAATATTTGTCGTGACAGACCGAAAGGCTGATGTGCTGAAGGTGCGTCAAGGGCCTGTTTTCAAAGGCGGACTACGTCAGAAGCTATTTGTAGTGCGTGATGATGAGGCCGAGTTGCTGGACATCCGTACTGGCATTAGCAATGGTGATTATATCGAACTCCTCACCCAGGAATTGAAAGTGGGGGACAAGATCATCATCAGCGATACCCGCGATTACGAACACACCAGCCGAATCAAATTGAACTAAGCCGATCATGAGAAGTATCACCATCATCATATTTTGCCTCATCAGTGGCTTTGCTTTTGCCCAAACGGCAGATACGATCACCTTGGAGGAGTTCTTGGATCTAGCAGAGGAGCAATCCTTGAGTCGCCTACAGGCAGACCGTGACTTGAAAGTTTCGCAGCTGGACTTTGAAATCTTCAAGGCGAGTCTGCGTCCACAGCTTTCGCTCAATGCCAATGTGCCTAACTATTTAAAGAGCTTCACGGAAGTTGTGCAGCCTGACGGTACCGTACGCTTTGAGTCTGTACAAAACAATAACTCAGACATCGGTTTGGAACTAACGCAGATGATTCCGCAAACGGGAGGGCAACTCTTCGTGCGCAGCAACCTGCAGCGTTTTGACGATTTTGAATCCGACTTTCAACTATACAATGGCCGTCCGTTTAGGGTGGGGATTATCCAACCCCTATTCGCTTATAACGACCTTAAGTGGGAGCGCCAATTAGCTCCGCTCCGCGTGGCTGAAGCCGAAGCAGATTACAAATTGAATCGCGAACTCGTACGCGAAGAAGTCACCCAACTGTTTTTTGATCTGCTTTTGGCGGGCCAGGAGAGCCGAATTGCCGATACCAACTTTGTAGCCAATGAACGACTTTTTTCGATTGCAGAAGAACGTTACGCGCTTGGTCAGATTAGCCGTCGCGATCTGCTTCAATTAGAATTAGAATTGGTTTCCGCCCAGCGCGGACAGCTCAGCGCTCGGCAGTCCGTTTTGCGGGCTTCAGCTGCTGTGTCTATCTATCTGGGGCAAACGGGTATCGGTAAATTGTACGTGGCCGAAGCACCAATCGCTGCGGCTGATCTACAACTCAACGAAGAGCAAGCACAAGCCTGGGCCTTAGCTAATCGTCCAGAGTGGGTTCGCTTTAGCCGGGAGCTGCTAGAGGCTCGCCAATCATTGGATCAAGCTCGCCGAGATGGTGCGCCATCATTGCAGTTGGTTGCTGCTACTGGCCGCGCACGAAGTAGTACGGACCTAATGGAAATCTACCAGGATGCACAACCGGAGGCCTTCGTTCAACTGCAAATCAATGTGCCAATCTTAGATGGTGGTCGTCGCAAGCGGCGTGTAGAGCGAGCAGAGACCTTGCAAGACTTCGCCAATACCCGGATTGAACGCGAACGCCTGAACCTGGAGCAAGATGTACGTAATAGCGTCTATAATTTCAATAGTCTCCAACAGGAATTACAATTAGCCGAAAGGCAAAGAACCCTAGCGGCCGAACGATTCCGGATCACTACTGAAAGCTATATCCTGGGGGCTATTCCACTATCGGACCTGACCCTAGCTCAACGCGAAAAGGATCAAGCCACTCGCACCTGGGCCAATACTCAACGTGCTTACTGGCTAGCATACGCCCAAGTTCGACAGTTAACCCTAACGGATATATAACCCGCTACAAAGCCTCCTCCGACGCGAGGATATCAACTAACCTTCAACTAATTTAAATCTACCATAACATGCTGACCTTAGAAAACATCAACAAAGTCTACCGTACAGACACTATCGAAACCCTGGCGCTGAACAACATCAGCCTCACAGTAGGAGAGGGTGAATTCCTTTCTATCATGGGGCCATCAGGCTGCGGCAAGAGTACATTACTAAACATTATGGGCTTGATCGACGAGCCTTCAGAGGGCCGGGTATCTGTAGCAGGCCAAAGCATCGCTGACTACAACAGCAAGGCTACGGCACGATTCCGCAACCAACATCTGGGATTCATCTTCCAGAGCTTTCACCTTATCAATGACCTTTCAGTAGTGGACAATGTGGAATTACCACTCCTGTACCGTCAAGTGGGTAGTAAGGAGCGTCGCCGTCTGGCAGAGGAAGCCTTAGAGCAAGTAGGCTTGAAGAACCGGATGCGCCACTTTCCTAGCCAATTGTCCGGTGGACAAAAGCAGCGGGTAGCGATTGCTCGCGCAATTGTTGGGCGGCCGGATATTATCCTGGCTGATGAGCCTACCGGTAACCTGGATAGTGTAATGGGTAACGAGATCATGGATATTCTTCTGAGCCTAAACGAAAAAGCCGGGACTACCATCGTCATGGTTACGCACGATGAGCGCATGGCTAAGCGCACCCACCGCCTGGTTCGCTTATTCGACGGAAGTCAGGTACAATAATCACCCAAAATCCACCGACTTATGCTTACGAATTATTTCAAGCTAGCGCTCAAGGTTTTGGGGCGCAATAAATTCTTCACCGCCATCAGTCTCTTTGGTATCAGCTTTACGCTGTTGATCTTGATGCTGATTACGGCGATCTACGACGCGGAATTCGGGACGAATGCTCCGCTGACCGATAAAGACCGCATGGTGTTTTTGGGATCCTTGAAACTGGAACTCGTCAACCCAGACACCATTTGGACGATTGACTCTACGCAGATGGATGGCCAAATGGCTTATGATTCGACCTATACCATTGGCGAAAATGTATCCAGTACTTCCATTTCTCAGTTTAGTTATGACTTCGTGACGAAGCACCTCGATGATGTTGAAACCAGTGATAATCACACCTTCTTTAGTGGTGGGCACTCTTTCGACGTGTTTCTTGATAATCGAAAACTCACTATTGAGGCCCTTTATGTGGATGATCGCTACTGGCAGCTGTTCGATTTCTATTTCCAGGAAGGTGATCCGTTTACTAGCGGCCACGTGCGTGATGCGACTCCGGTAGCGGTAATCACATCCGACTTGGCAAATCGCTACTTCGGCGATAGCAATGATGCATTGGGCAAAGAAATAGAGCTAGGTAGCCGCCGTTATCGGGTCATTGGTATGGTTGAACAGGCTCGTACAACCAGCGACTTTGTTTCGTCAGATGTTTATTTGCCCGTAACCACTATGGACGCCCGAGACTTGGAAGACACGGGCTTTCATGGATCAATGGCCGGCGTTTATTTGGCAGCCGATAGAGCAGATATTCCTTTGATCAAGGAAGAGGTAGCTAATAAAGTATCATCCGTTACTTATCCAAACCCGGAAGATTATAACCGTGTTTCCACGATTCCAATGAATATTGGTGAGATGTACGCTAGTATGATCATTGATCAAAACGATCCGGAAGGAGGGCTGTTTTTTGTCCGCTTAGTCTTCGGCGTATTATTGCTCTTCTTTGTCTTACTACCTACGCTAAACCTGATCAATATGAACCTTAGTCGGATCATGGAGCGGGAAGCGGAGATTGGTGTTCGAAAAGCCTTTGGCGCCCACTCTGGTACCATTCTTTACCAGTTCGTCTTCGAAAACGTGATCATCACTTTCATCGGTGGGGTGATCGGAATGGTGCTGGCTATGCTGGTGCTATATCTGATCAACGATAGTGAGATTTTGCCCCAGTTGATTCTCCGGTTCAACGGTACTGTCTTCCTGTATAGCATTGTTATTTGTTTACTCTTCGGCATCATTTCCGGACTCCTGCCAGCTTGGAAAGTATCGCGTCTTCAGATTGCTGATGTCCTAAAAAGCAACCAATTATGATTAAGCATATTCTCACTTTGGTTTGGAATAAGAAGCGCAGTAATGTGCTGATGCTGCTGGAAATATTCGTGGCCTTTCTGGTCCTTTTTGCAGTCTTTACTTTCGCTATTTACTACCTACGGATTTATCAGTCTCCTCTTGGATTCAATACAACAGAGTCGATGTTGATTAGCCTGACAATGGAGGAGGAAATGGACTCCGTGGCCCAGCTGGAGATGCGCGAGCAGTTACGTCGTGAAATCGAAATTTTCCCTGAGGTGGAAGGAGCGTCTTTCATCTCCGGTATTGCACCATTCACCGGTTCGATGTGGTCTTGGTCAAATGATGACAATGGCTTTTATGTCTGGACTTGCATTTATCCAACCGATGAACAATACGAGGAAGTGGCGGAATTGAATGTTGTTGAAGGACGCTGGTACAATGAGAATGATCTCAATGGCAAGTATCCGGCAGTTGTCGTCAATAAGATGTTCAAAGACTCCTACTTCGCGGATAGGCCCATTGTGGATTCTGTTATCCATATTGGTGGGGAGCGTAAAGTCGTCGGTATTGTAGATCACTTTAAGTACCGAGATGAGTTTGAGGAGGAACAGCCACTAAGCTTCCTCCAAACCGCCCTTCATGATTCAGACTTACGAAATCTGCACGTGCGCCTGCAACCCGGGACACCCGCAGAGTTTGAGCAAGAACTCAATAATACAGTAGCTAGAATTACCAAGCGTCGCGATTTCGTGATCAGTACGTTGGAGACAGATCGCGTTCGTAAGAGCCGTGGTACGTGGATTCCATTGATTGCGGGCATGTCTATCTGTGGTTTCCTCATCCTTAATGTGGCCTTAGGTTTATTCGGGGTGCTCTATTACAACATCAATAAGCGAAGAGCAGAGATTGGCCTACGTCGAGCACTCGGTGCCTCGCAAGGGGAGATTACCAGTCAGTTTACGTTGGAGGTATTCTTGGTAGCTTTTATCGCGATGTTGCTAGCGGCTATTCTGGCCGTGCAGTTTCCGTTGTTGGAGGTGCTGGAGATTCCGTCTAACAACTTCTACTGGTCTATTCTGGCCACCTTTATACTAATCAGTGTCGTGGTATTAGCCTGTGCCTTTACGCCAAGCCGTCAGGCGGCAGTTATACATCCGGCTACTGCTCTGCATGAGGAATAAAGAATCAAAAGACAATGGCAGTCATAATCTAAATCGCAAGCATGGTGGTGAAGATTATGGTTGTCGTTGAACTTTTGCTTTTGATTGCAAATTGATATTCAAACCTCTTATCTTCCGCCTATGGAACCGCTCATATTGATTATTGATGACGACGAGGCTGTTTGCGGCTCCCTCCGCGTGGTATTGCGCCGGGCGGGGTTCCGTTCAGAGAGCGTGCAGTTACCAGCAATGGCTATGGATAGAGTCCAGGAGTTGAAACCTGATCTGGTGCTCTTGGACATGAACTTTACGGTAGATACATCCGGCCGTCAGGGGTTAAAGATGTTGGAGCGTTTGATGGATTACAATGACAAACTGCCAGTCATATTGATGACGGGGTGGGCGACCGTTCAACTTGCTGTTGAGGGAATGAAGTTAGGCGCGCGAGACTTCCTAGCTAAGCCCTGGGAGAATCGCCAGTTGTTGCAGTCGATCCGTACGATACTTAGTTTGTCAGCAGCTAAGTCGCAAGCGGTCCAGACAACGGGGCTCGAACACATTGTTGGTGAAGATCCTGCCTTGCAGCAGGTGTTGGAGATGGCCAAGCAGGTGGCGCCCACCAATGCTAGCGTGCTTATCACGGGTGAAAGTGGAACAGGTAAAGAACTAATAGCAGAGGCCATTCATGCAGAAAGTGAGCGGGCCTCTGCACCTTTCGTTAAAGTCAACCTTGGTGGTATTCCGGAAAGCTTGTTTGAGAGTGAGCTTTTCGGGCATGTCAAAGGAGCTTTTACTGATGCGCGCTCAGATCGTGAAGGACGATTTGCATTAGCAGATGGAGGTACGATTTTCCTGGATGAAATTGGAGACCTTCCATTGCCAAATCAAGTGAAACTGCTTCGGGTACTGCAAGAGCAGACCTTTGAGGTATTGGGTAGCAGCAAACAACAGCGAGTGGATGTGCGCGTACTTTCTGCCACAAATAAGAACTTAGAAGAGCTGGTTCGAGAGGGTAAATTTCGAGAAGACCTACTCTACCGCATCAATTTGATCAATCTTCATTTACCGCCCTTGCGGCAACGCCCTGCAGATATCCCCTTGTTAGTAGAGCATTTCTTGAACCGCCTGGAGCAAACCTATAATCGGACAGGCCTCCACTTGGCTGGTGATGCCCGCGAGTGGCTAAAACGCCAACCGTTTCCGGGGAATATCCGACAGTTGAAAAATGTGGTGGAACGGACAGTACTACTATCCCGAACGCCAGAACTCACAGCAAAAGATTTTGAGCGTCATCTCCGCCCTGCTTCTGGCGAACAGTCAAAAGCTTGGTCACCGGCGGATGATTTGACGTTGGAAGAAATGGAAGTACGTGCCATCAAACGTGCCTTGGCGCTACATGAGCACAATATTACGGCAGCGGCGAAGGCGTTAGGTATTACTCGTAGTGCCTTGTATCGGCGTCTAGAAAAATTCGGAATCGAACATGCGTCTTAAGTACTACTACTGGATATTGGTGGGCATTTGGCATGTGCTATTATTGGTAGCTGCCTACTTCCTATTCCAGGAGGAGTACTACTGGTTGTTTATGTTGTTGCAACCGGTGGCCTTGTTTAGTATACTGATGGCGTACCGCTTGTATCGGCATTTTCAGCGTCCGTTGGAGTTGGTAGATAGTGGAAAAGGAGCGCTGCAGGATCGTGATTTTTCAGTGAAGTTTCTAGCTACTGGTGTCCCTGAAGTTGATGTATTGGTAGATACTTATAACAACATGATTGACACCCTGCGCAAGGAGCGAACATTACTGCAAGAGCAACATTACTTCCTACGGAAGCTCATTGATGCTTCTCCGAGTGGGATTATCATTATGGATCATGATGGCGCAATAGCGGAAGCAAACCCCAGAGCCTGTGAACTATTGGGTTTTGATCCAACGAAAACGCTTACAGAAACGGAACAAAAGCATGTTGTTCTAGCTTCTGCTCGGGAATTGTCTGCGGGGGAGAGTAAGCAAATAACTTTGGAAAGCACGCACCACTATCGGCTAGAGGCAAGTGCATTTGTAGACCGCGGATTTCACCGAAAATTTATTCAAGTCGAAGCATTGACGCAAGAGATCCTGGCGGCAGAAAAGAGAGCCTACGGCAAGGTGATCCGAATGATGGCGCATGAGGTGAATAATAGCATAGGTGCCGTAAATGCTATTCTGGATACCCTTCACTTAGAAACCGAAGAGGTGGACGATAATTGGGTGACAGATGTGCGTGAAAGTCTTCCGATTGCGATTAAGCGCAATCAGCGCCTTAATGTATTCATGCGCAACTTTGCTGATGTGGTTCGACTGCCTGTGCCTCACTTTGAGCGTGTTGACCTGAAAGCCTTGCTTCAACAATCAGTGAGCCTTTTTCAAGCCCAAGCTCAAAAGCAATCTACAACGCTAACCTTCTCCACTACCCAGAAAGATTATGATGGGCCGTTCTTAGTCAACGCTGATTTATACCAGCTAGAACAAGTACTGGTGAATATCATCAAAAATGCACTGGAAAGTGTAACGGAAGGCGGAGCCGTAAATGTGGAGCTGCAAGTCCGATCTCGGAGGATTATCATTGCGGATAACGGACCTGGTCTTAGTGCGGAGGCCGCCGAGCAAATCTTTACGCCCTTCTTTACCTCCAAGCCCAATGGACAGGGCATAGGCTTGACCATTGTGCGTGAAATCCTCATGAATCACGATTATCAGTTCTCTTTAGCTACCGATTCGGATGGTTGGACACGTTTTAGCATTGCGCTAAAATAAAGGGCAGCCAGCGATTCGAAATCCGCCAGCTGCCTAGAAACGTGCTAAAATAAGTTTGACATCCCCCCCGGAGTCAAACTATTTCTGCAGTATGAAAATGAAAACTATGTCTTGATAAATTGCTGTAGGAAGTTTGATTTTCTGCTCTGAATTCGCAACCAGTAAACGCCTGTAGGCAATTCCTGCACATCGACTCTTGCTTGCGGTGTATTACCCGGAAGTATCTGGGTCTGTTGTATTCGGCCAAGCGCATCAATAATCTCTATTTCAGCATTCTCTGGTATACTGTTGCTCAGTATGAGCTGAAGGTCATTTTGAGCTGGGTTGGGAAAGACAGATATACCGGCATCATCCCCTCCAAATTGGACGGATCGAATGGTAGAATAGCTGAAGGTTCCATCAAAATCGACCTGCTTGATGCGATAGTAATTCAAACCATTGACCGGATTACGATGACGTGTAGAGTAGTACTGGGTAGCGTTCGAAAATCCTGCGCCCACTACCTGCTCCAGTGCCTGGAATTGGCGACCGTCTGTACTCCATTCCACTACAAAGTGGCTGTTGTTACTTTCGGTAGCAGTTGCCCAGTCTAGTAGCACATCGCCATCAGCGGGTTTCGCAGAAAAGGACAGCCAATCTACTGGAGCAGCACTGCAAATAACATTGTATACAATGGCTTGCGTTGAAAATGAAGGACTCTCATCATCAGGGCCGCCAGCCGTATCATAACTTGCTGTTAGGCCAGTACCGAGATCATCCCCTTCAATATTAATCGACTCACCCGCCTCCAGGCTGAAGCAGATCTGGTGAATATAAATGGGGACATTCGCTGTGACGGCCATAGTGCCGGAGTTACCAGAAGAATTCATCAGTACTAGAGATGAACCTGCGCAGGCATCGGTAACTCCACTGTTGTCAGTCATGATGATCGAACCATTGCTAATGACTGGGTCATGTCCCGGACAATCCACGAAAAATCCGGTAGTATAACTAGTAAGTGTGCCGGTCAAGGCAGGAGTATACTTTAGGGCGTAGCAAAGCGTGTTGTTCATACAATCGGACGTACTCGTCCAACTGCCAATGGTAGTGCCTCCTGGTACATATTCCAGTTCCATAGACTGGGCTTGGATGTTGGTAGAGACAGCAAAAAATAAAAGTAGAAAAGTTGTTATTAGCACGTTATTCATGAGAAATGATAGCTTATTGAGTGATTAGCACAAAGCGTTTAGTTGCGGTATGTTGTTTTGTCGCGGTGGTCAAGAAGTACACGCCGGCCGGCAGGTTCTTCAAGTCAAGTTCGTGTACCAGCTGACGCGGATTACTCACTTGATGAATTACCTTTCCGAGTTCATCCATAATCGTGAAGTTGATTTCGGCAGCAGTGCTCGCCACCCGAACCTGAATGAAATCAGTAGCTGGGTTAGGACTTACGTTAACTTTGAATTCATCTGTGTGAAAGTGAATGGATGCAGTATTGGAGGTCACTGTTTCTCCTTGGCCATTGCGATAACTCACGCGGTAGAAGTTGTATCCAAACTGAGCCTTTGGATCGATAAGCTCATAGCGAAGAGAACGAGGGTTGAATTGGTGTTCTTCCATCGTTGCGATAGGCTCAAACCGTTCTCCGTCAAAAGAACGCTCAATGGTGTACTGGCCTGCACCCGTCTCCATGCTAGGAGGCCATTGCAAGAACGACTCCCTTTGATCATGATGACTGGCAATGAGCTTTAGCTTGCCGCGATCAGGCGTACAGATACGGTCATTGCGCAAGGCAAACGGGATGTAAGCTGGAAATTCAGTCAGGCCACGCCCACTTGGTAAATCAAGGCTGGTGGTTAAGTCCGTTACTTCGTCTTCCTGGATAACCACTTGATCACCGCTAGTAAGTTCGAAACAAACTTGGTGTAGGTATACCGCTACGCCTGCTTCTACTGTGGCATTTTCTGGATTGCCCGTATTGCCTGAAGCGTGTAGAAGTATCTTATCGAAGTTCTCGCATCCTACTACTTCCATGCTGTTGTCGTTCATCACACATGATTCATTGCGAACGACTATGGTTCTACGGTTCTGGCAGTCCGCCAAGAAACCAGTGGTGTAACTAGTGAGTACACCAGATTCATTAGGAATATACCGGAGCTTATAACAGACAATATTGCGACGGCAATCCGTCAAGTTTTCACAAACACCATCAGTGGAATAATCTGATGGCACCCAAGTCATCGTTTGTGAGAAGCCCGCTCCAAGGAAAAAGAGCAAACTGAGAAAGCTGAAAACTGATTTATTGCTAAGCATGATCTTAATTTTTACAGTTGGGTATGCGAGAAGGGAGACGTTTGTCTTGATCCCTTCTCGCTACCAATCCAATGGGATGAGTGTTATTCGAAGGTGACTCCTGTGGTCTTGTTCTGGTTATTCTTCCATTTCGTCTCGTCTTCCGAGTTCGTACTGGCATCCATGTCGTGGTCTCCAATACTGTAGCCCAACATGTTTTGTAGCACGCGCCAAACGGTACGGTCCAAAGAGTTGATACTTCGGATCGAGTTCTCCTGCTCGCCATTAGAGCAGAACATGGCCCAAACGCCACTTTCTACCTCCTTCTGACCAGCACGGAATACATTTGGTCGGTACGAATCTTCTAGTGAAAAGTCGAGTTCCAGGTAATCACCACCATCATTTTCAAGGCTGGCAGTAGCCAAAATTCCTAAGTGATTTCGGTGTTCTATCACCACATTGTAGTTCGTGCCGCCAGTTAGTGATAGACTCTGACAAGCTTCAGGGAAACTAATCTCACCATTGCTATAAAGCCATCCTGCACAACGGAAGATCTCGTCTGATGGATCAACCCCATTCGCGCGAATGCTCACGAGTATCCAGTCCACCACAAACGGTGAGTATGGCATTACGTTTGCTGGTGCGCCAGGAGCAGTACCCTCACCATACTGACTTCCGTCAGTACCGCTGAAGTTCCAAGGCTCATCATTGTACGGTTGTCCGAATGGTGTAAACGGAGCGGCAATTCGAATAGATGTAATCGGTGATAACAGCTTGTCCTGACCTGGGAGTACGTGATAATCATTCAATAAAGTGTTCATCACATTACCACCCATGTACGGTCCTTCAAGGAATACTCGTAGGTTCAGTTGCCCACAATCAATATTGTAGGTGAAGACCCAATCTGTAGTGTTCGAAGCACAGTCTGTATAGGTGTAGGTATAGGTAATGGTACCTCTACAATCACCATCCGTGTATGTGCCACCAACTACAGGTCCGGTTGGCGTTAGTACATTGCCACAAGCATCCTGGAAGACTGGTAAAGTTGTAGGTGTCACTGCATCTAACGCCACTTGAATCGTCGCTGAAGAAGTCACAGGGCCACCTGCTTCCGCTGGAGCGGTAGTGAGGTCGATCGTGTACACAAAGTTCCAGGTAAAGCTCAAACCACTACAATCGGTATAAACGTAAGTATACGTTCGGGTACCCTCACATGTGATTGGGTCTGGGGCATCAACTACGGTTGGCGTTGGAGCCGGAATTACCGTGCCGCACGCATCCTGTACAACAGGAAGTGTTGTCGGTGCTGTTGCAGCTGCAAGGCATTCTACAGTAGCAGCAGTCGCCACAGGGCCGCCTACTTCCGCCGGAGCAGTAGTATGGTCAATGGTGTAGACAAATTCCCAAGTGAAGGTTAACCCACTACAATCCGTATACACGTAGGTGTAGGTTCGCATGCCCTCGCAGCTTAACGGATCTGGATTATCTGTCACCGTTGGCGTTGGAGCTGGAATCACGGTTCCGCATACATCCTGTACAACAGGCAGTGTTGTTGGTGCCGTTGCA
>CAJXOS010000082.1 GCA_913057725.1 uncultured Lewinella sp. | reverse complement strand
GAAGGGTATACCATTTTCCAAGAAGAAATCGGCCTTAACAGAAAACTGGCGGTCAGGAGTGGTATACCGAGCTCCGGCATTGACGCTCAAAGAAGGTAAGTGCCACGGCTTCTCCTCACGATCCAATGAGAATACATTCTGGCTTACTGAACCAGTGATCTCTAGACCTTCGAACAAGGGTACAATAACTGTTCCTTTGATCGTAAAGATGTTTGCTGTATCGTACAAAACGTCGAAACGAGGAATACTATCTAACGGGTCGGTCAGCTGGTACAATGCTAGGTTATCTACTGCTTTATAGCCAACCTGGGCGTTGTAGTTGATTCCAGCGATCGTTCCTTTTACACCTCCATAGTACTCTGTCCATTTAGAGTTACGTACGGTGAAACGCGTGCGCACAAAAGGGTTGTATTCTGCAATATTGCGGAAGTTATTCTTGGTCAAAGAACCATTAGCTCCCACAAAAGCAGTCAGAACACCATCTACGATGTTAGCGCTGGCCTCAAGGTTAGGAAAGAAGTGGAAGTTATCGTCATTGGAAGCAAGGTTACCCCCAATCTTCACCTGAAAAGCATCACCGTGGAAGGTGTAATTAGGCTCTAGGTAAAAGTTGTTTAGCGTCTGCTTTGCCGTATCTCGGAAATTGGAAAAATCCGTACGCAAGGATATATTCAACGGGTGTTGATCGGCAAACCACTTGGCACCTTCAATGGTCAACAAAAAGCCATTTTCACGAGCGGCATAGTTATCATCCATTAAATAGATATCGATACCCGCACGGTAGTTGAAGTCGGCTTGAGTGCGCTCTCCGTTGAAGATATCTAATCCAAAATCGAAGATGCTGAATCGCTGGCGTACTTCATCATCCGTAAAGGTAAAGTTCGTGCCTTGTTCTTCGTTCAGGTCATTGTAACCGTAGTAGTACACACCATTAGATTGGAAGCCAATCTCGCCATTGACCGCAAATCCTTGTTCAAAATAGTAAGTGCCATCTAGCCCCAGTTCATTATTACTAAAGCGCTGGTTTTCAACACTATTATTGTTATTAGCCGTATGGCGTAACAGGTTGATTCCAAAATCGAAATCTTCATTTTTGGTAATGTCATAAGACAACTCTCCATAAAATGCCGATGGCAAACCTCCACCTAAACGAGCATAGCCATCATAGATAGCAGGCGGCTTTTCCGTGCGGAATGCTAGTGGTCGAATACGAGGAGCAAGGTACTCCACGGGAACGTCCTTAGCGACAACATCATAAGTAAGACGGCGAGTGGTCGTGTCCAAAGGCGGCAGCTGTGCGCCCACCTTTACCCGATTGGCCTCCGCCAGCCGAGCCTCAAAGCTCTTAACGATATCCACCTGGCCGGAAGGTAGATCATCCTGGGCCGTCAATTGAAGGCACAACATGATCAAGCAGATACTTCCTATATATTTCATTGGTTTAGATTGCTTGGTAAAAAAATCAGTTACGAGCGACGGGATTAATTACCCCCGCCTCCTTCAAATTGCAGCTGATTAGGATCAGATACGTCCAATCGGCTGCCCTGATTGATCATACTGTTAACTCTGGCTAATTTCTGACGCGCTTCTGCCACTACCTCCGGATCTTCATTGAAGTTCTCCAGTAGTGCCTCTAAAGCGGCCCGACCATTGTACAGGTCTCCTTCTTCTACGAAGATATCTGACAAAAGGATAACACTCTTGGCCACCCAGTACGGATACCCCGAGCTTTCCCGGTTGGCAGCTAGGGTCAGTTCCTTCGCCCGAGCTAAATCACGACGTTGGTAGTAGATCATCGCACGCAAGTAGCGCGCCTCTGCTGTCTGTTCGTTATCACTCAAGCGAATCGTCTCGTTGAAGGCGGATAAGGCAGCTGTATAATCACTACGGTCGTAGGCAATCTTACCAATATAGAAGTTCGCGGTAGCCCGTTGCAGCTCAGTAGCATTGGGGTTTGCAGAAACCTTATTGGCTAAGCTGTAAACAGCCTGGCTATTCCCAATGCGATAAGCGGAGCGCATACCGCCCAACTGCGCCTCAAAGCGAAGCTCTTCTGTATCAGCAATCTGTTCCAGTCGGGTATACAGATCGTACGACTTATTAAAGTCCTGAGCGTGGTTATAGGCGATAATAGCCGCCTTTTCCAATGCACGTGCATAGTAACGACTTGGCCCCTTGTTCACTACCCAATCATAATGCGCCAGCGACTGATCATATTGTCGTAATACCGCATGGCTCTCCGCCTTGTGGTAATGAGCCGTAAGGACATTGATTCCGTTAGGGAATTGATTCAAGTAGTTGGTATAGCTCTCAACTGCACGTTGATAGTTGCCATTCTCGTACTGCGTTTCTGCTGCACGGAAGAATAGGCTATCGCGAGAGAAATCATTGAAGTTATAATCCGGGATGGTGCGCAAGAATGCTTCTAGCAAATCCGGACGGCCCATATCAACAACGTAAATCTCATCCAGGGCCGACAAGGCGATATTGATCTCCTCAGGGCTAGGATTGTTAGCAAAGACTTGCTTATAGTAGTTGATCGCGGCTTCTTGGTTACCGAGATTGTAATTAATCAAACCTAGGCGCAGGTACGCAGGCACAATCAAATCGGAGGTATTCCGGTACTGGCTAACCAAACGGCGAAGTGGTTCAATAGCTCTACTATTCTGGCCAATCTCCTGATAAGATGCTCCAAGTTGGAAGAGTGCATCATCAGCGTATTCCGAATTCGGGAAATCCGCTACAATCTGCTCTAGTGCCAGAATCTTTTGAGCATTCCGGTTACGAAGGCCTTCCAAAAGTGCCTTTTGATACAAAGCATAGATAAACCCACTATAGCGATTGTTGACCGCTTCATCATAATATTGGATCGCCTGGTTGTACTGGTTGCGCTTAAAGTAGGCATCACCTGTTCTCAAAACAGCATCACCCAGTACGTCATCACGAACTGCAGGATTAGAGATAAAGGCGCGATTGCGCTTAATTCCCTCTACTGTTGCTCGGAAGTAATCCAATGCCGCTGGGTAGTTATCCTGCTTCAGGTAATTGTAGCCTTGGAGGTAATTACCAGTAAACACAGATGATTCATCTGGCAAGCCGGTTTGGGTCTTAGCCAAGGTCAGAAACTGACTATTGAGGCGGATACTCTCGTTGTACTGACCATCCAAGTGAGCGATATCTGCCAACCAATACAAAGCCAAAGCCTGGCTACGTGTATCGATCGGAAACTGTAGCGAACGATTAAACAGCCCTCTGGCCTCGTCTGTACGGTTTTCTTGTATCAATTGAATACCGCGTAAGACCATCACCTTCTGGTGAGCTTCCTGCAGCTGCGGTGGCTTATTCGGCATACCATCCAAGATGGCTAAAGCTTGCTCATAGTTTCGGTAGCTCAAGAAGATTTCACCCATAAGGGTTTGAGCCTCCACATAATATGGGCTCGTTGGCGTGATCTCTTGAAAAGCTGAAATTGCTTCCTGAGGATCTTTCATTTCGTAAGACAACTTGCCGTAGTTGAAATTCGCTTCTTCTGCCAGCGCACGATCATAGCCCATACGCTTGGCATTACCGAAGGAAGCGCGTGCCGAAGCACGGTCCCCTACCCGTAGGTAGGCCTCACCTAGGTAATAGTTTGCGGCTTGGCCCATTTCGTTATCCTGGCCACTGACCTCTTGCAAGTTGCGAATAGCTTTAGCGTAGTTACCGGTCTTATACTGAGTATATCCCAGCTGGTAAAACTCCTCTGCCCGTAATCGCCCAGAGCGATCCGCATAATACTCCAGGTAAGTCAGCGCTTTAGGGTAGTCTCCTTTTTCGAAGTAAGCCTGACCAACCAGCTGGTAAATCTCCTTCTGGTTCTTTAAGCTAGGGCCTGTAAGGCGTGGCTCCGCGTAAGCGATTAACTCATCAAAGCGGCGCTGAGCGAAATAGATTTGAGTCGTATAATACGGGATGTAATCATCGTACTTATTCGAGCGCTCCACTAATCGGAATTGACGAACTGCGTTGTCATAATCTCCTTCGTAGAAATAGCAAAGTCCCAGATAGTAATTACTGGGATAGTAATACTCTGTCTCCAGGTCCTTAATTTCCCGGAAGTTGATTTTTGCTTGCCCAAAGTTCTTCTTTACAAACTGTGCATAGCCCAGTTTAAACTTGACTGCTGAACGCTCATCTCGTGTTAGGCCGGCTGTTGGAACGCGACTTAGGTACGAGATAGCTTTATCATAGTCTCTGCTATCGAAATAGTAATTGGCAATTTCGACAAGTGCCTGGTTAGCAATTGGGTCCGGCGAGTAATGTCGAATGAAGTCGAGAATGAGTTTCTCTCCATCGGGTTGTCCCAGGCGAACGGCTGCTTGCGCATAGCCGAGTTCAGCCTTGGTACGGAGTAGTTCGGAATCTGCCTCGTTTACCGGGCGAAGTTGGTCAATTGTTTGGCGGAATTCGCTCTGGGCCTTCGCGTACAAGCCATCCAGAAAGAAGCCTTCTCCTCTTTTATAAGAGTCATAAGCCTCAGTATAGACGGTGGTTTCTTGTGCGTTAACCCATCCCGCGAAAAACACTGCCACCAATAAGGGCAACAATCGTTTCAGCATTGCAGGTGTTGATTAGTGATAGTCTGAATATAAAGCATCCTAAGCGAATCAATAGTATTGATCCGCTTAGGTTAAGTTGTTCTATTAACGATTGTTAAGGGGCCAGATGTTGCCTGTACCCCTTAAGAGCTGGTTTAAAATTCCGTTAATCGTCTACAAACGGTAGATTTTTTGCAAGAACTTTAAGCCAAATATGTCCTACTTTGCCTCCGCAAAACTGGCAATAACGGTAGCAATGATATCGCAACATTCTTCTAGCTGCTCCTCCGTCATCACCAATGGCGGTGCAAAGCGAATGATATTACCGTGCGTTGGCTTGGCCAATAAGCCATGTTCAGCCAGCTTCACACAAATATTCCATGCCGTCTTGCTATCTGGCGAATCGTTGATCACGACTGCATTCAATAAGCCCTTTCCTCGAACCAAAGTGAGTATTTGCGGATATTGATCTACCAGATGTTGCATGCGTTCGCGGAAACGAATACCTAGTTGACGAGCATTCTGCGTCAGCTTCTCATCGCGAATCACTTCAAGTGCTTCTCGCGCTACTGCACATGCTAGTGGGTTCCCTCCAAAAGTACTACCGTGTTGGCCAGGTTGAATAACATCCATTACCTCATTATTCGCCAAAACAGCAGAGACTGGGTAAACACCACCTGATATTGCCTTTCCTAGAATCAGGATATCAGGGCGTGTGTAGGTTTCCTGCTGTTCGCAGTGTCCAGCACAAGTACAATCACCACAGATACGCAACAAAGCGCCAGTACGGCCAATACCCGTCTGGATTTCATCGGCAATGAAGAGCACATTATGCTGACGGCACATTTCAGCAGCGGCTGCAATAAAACCTTCATCTGGCACAAATACCCCAGCCTCACCCTGGATAGGTTCCACGAGGAAGGCTGCAATTTTCTCTGGTTCGTACGCTAAGGCTTCCTTCAATGCTTCTAAGTCATTATAGGGAACAGCTTGAAAACCAGGTGTATATGGACCAAAATTACCTTTAGCATCCGGATCAGATGAAAAGGAGATGATGGTTGTTGTTCGTCCGTGGAAGTTTTGCCCACAAACGATCACTCGAGCCTCATTAGTAGGAATACCCTTCTTTTCATAGCCCCACTTACGAGCAATTTTGATGGCTGTTTCTACGCCCTCTGCACCGGTATTCATTGGCAACACCTTATCAAAGCCAAAGTAGTTGGTAAGGTATTCCTCGTAACGGCCGAGCTGGTCATTATAAAAAGCACGAGAAGTAAGGGTCAATTCACGAGCTTGTTCTACCAATGCATCAACAATACGTGGATGACAATGGCCTTGGTTTACGGCAGAATAAGCAGACAAGAAGTCAAAATAGCGCTTGCCCTCAACATCCCAAACATAGACACCACGCCCCTTCGCCAGCACAACTGGCAGTGGATGGTAATTGTGAGCACCGTAGCGGTCCTCCAATTGGATCAAATCAGCTGAAGACAATGTGGTGGATGGCTGCTGCATAATCGAACTTGGTTTTACAATATTTTATTGGTGGTTAAGCAAAATACCAACGGGTCTACGACCTACAATAATAGGCTCGCACCCTACAGCGCTAAGGTAGAACTATTTTCTAAGCTGGAATGGATTGGAAAGATGAGAAGTCGAGGGGGTATAAAAAAAAGTGAGCCCTGAAATAAGATAGGCAGGGCTCCTTTAAAAACGCGCTCTCTCTGATGTGAAAATAAAAATCTTAGTTGCGTTTACAACTGGTACAAAGTTAGCATAATCTTTTCGATACTTCCAAATAATCCGCAATGATTTTTACCGGCTAAGCTTTGGTTTAGAACAATAGATTCGCCAGCATGATAGATTATTTTGTATCCATTTATAAAAACGAGATGTACCTCAAAATGGTTTTCTCTTAACAAGCAGCTAACAGCCGCTTTACGCACAAGCTACTTACTACCAGTAGTTTTGCCCAAAAACGAATGCGATTTATCACTTATTGGCTAGGGAGTTGCTTAATCCTCTTATTTGTCGGCTGTAAGGAGGTGGTTACAGATAGCTCCGCTTCTGAAAAGGACCTCAACATACTAGTACAACAGCAGTGTGGTCGTTGTCATGCCGTACCCGATCCGTCTGATCTTGATCGCATAACGTGGCAAAATCATGTTTTACCGCGTATGGGATACTTCATGGGCCGCTATGATGCAGCGCATCCTCGCGCATCATTAATCGAGTCTGATGTCCCAGAAATCGAGCAACAGGGAATATTCCCGGAGAAGGCCACAATCGACGAGGCAGATTGGAATCGAATAACAGATTACTACCTCGCTAACGCTCCACAAAGACTTCAGTCGGACACGCTTCAATTTTCTGGCCAACAACAGACTTTCCAACCGCACTTTCCTTCCCTATTTCTGTCGCCTCCGGGTAGCTTATTGACTAGGTTCTCTCCCTCTGGTGGTTACTTCATAGCTGATGTTCATAAGGAGCAATTATTGTTTAGTGATGGACAACATCAACTTAGGGCCGGTTTCCCAGCGACTGGAGGAATAGTAGATATACAAACTGAACCGGATCGATTAGTCCTCACGAGTATCGGTAGCTTCTCCCCTACCGACCGTGCCGATGGTAGCATACTAACTTTGGACCTCACACATTCCTCATCGACGCCAGAGTCACTCATCAGTGGCTTACAGCGACCTGTACAATGCTTGAGTACTGACATGAATGGTGATGGTCGACTAGATCTGGTTATTCCTGAATTTGGGAAATGGACAGGTGGCCTCAGTTGGTGGGAACAACTTGAAGACGGTTCGTATGAAGAGCATTCTCTGCGGGCCGTCTCAGGCGCCCTACGGGTGGCCATAGATGATTTAAACGGAGATCAACTTCCGGATATCATTGCTCTATTTGGGCAAGGCAATGAAGGATTCTGGGCATACTATAATCAAGGAAATGGTCAGTTTAAGGAACAGCTATTATTTCGTCTTCCTCCAAGCTATGGCTCAAGTTTCTTCACACTTACAGATTGGGATCAAGACGGATTAGCTGACATCTTATATACTAATGGAGACAATGCAGACTACACGCCCATTATCAAACCATACCACGGTATTCATCTTTACACGCAGCAATCAGCCGGCATTTTCGAAGAAACCTGGTTTTTAGCCTTACCCGGTGCCTATCAAGCTAGAATGGCTGACTTCAATCTCGACGGTTATCAAGATATAGTCGCGATTTCCTTCTTTCCAGACTTTCAGCGCCAACCGGAGCAATCTATCGTGTTATTCCAAGGTGAAGCCAATGCTAAGTTCTCCCCAAAACACTTTTCTCAAGCCAAAGCAGGGCGGTGGATCACCATGGACGTTGCCGATAATGATCGTGATGGGGATTACGATTTACTTATCGGATCCATGGCATTTGAAGTCGTCCCCCCAGTCGGACTGCTAGAACAGTGGATTAATAATGGCTTAGGATGGGTCTATTTCGAAAACTTAACTAAGAAATAGAATTGAGTTTACATTTTAAGTTCAGTTTACAAAAGCATTACTTTTTACTAATGGAAGCCTCATAATCAATTAATGGCCTCGAAGGACTTTTGCGCATAGCATACGTCTTTAAAAACCATTATTATTATGAAGAACTTCTTCACTGCTTTAGTGGTGTGCAGTGCGTTGGTAACCAGCCTGCATGCTCAATCAATTTTTGGTACCGAATTGGAGTTGCCAGAGGGCTATACTCCTTCTACAGTACTCATGCCACCTTCTCCATTAGACCTTCAGGTTTTGTTTATTGGTGGTCATGATCTGGTGCAGACTACTGCAACTTATGGCAACCCTGCTGGACAGACTATTGCCAAAGAATGGCACGATTTCATTGGTTTTACTCCAGATGAAACTGGCGAGAGTCTTGGTTGGGTTTCTGTAAACCACGAAATGATCTACCGCGACGACCGCATCGGTGATGGTGGTGGTATGACCGTTTTCCGTGTTACACGCGACCCTATCACTGGTCTTTTGGAGGTAGTGAATCAAGAATTGGAGGATGGCCGCAAAGGTGAATTCTTCAATGTGGATTTCGCTAATACCGTAGGAGAAACAGGTATGAACTGTGGCGGTATTTCTTCCGTTGTTGATGGTCGTATCTGGACTGCTGAGGAATGGTTCCGTACCAGCAATGCTTCCGTTAACGGATCTTCTACTCGCCCGAACGTGGATGGTATCGGTTCGTTGCCTACACTTCCTGAGGACAACGACATTGGTTCTATCCGTTTCAACCAAGGTGTTCGTGACACATCTGCTTACACGATTTCTTCTGACATTACTGGCTTCAACGGTCTGGAAGTAGCTAAGTACGAGAACTTCAACTGGATGGTTGAGATTGATCCTCGCCAAGCAATAGCGATCCGCAAGCAGTATAACTGGGGTCGTCAAGGTTTTGAGGGTGGTTCTATCGCGCTGGACAACAAGACCGTTTACCTGGGTGTTGACGCAACTCCTGCTCCTTGGGTAAAGTTTGTAGCTGACACTCCTGGTGATTTTACATCTGGCAAGACTTACGTGTACAAGCATGACAGTGATGCCAAGTGGATTGAAATCGACAATGGTAATCCATTGAAGATGCTGAACTTCGCTGATGAAGCTTGGGCAGTAGGTGCAACCATGTACAACCGTATCGAGTGGACGGCTATCGATCCTGCATCTGGAAAGATCTACATGACGGAAACTGGTCGTGACACTCCAGGTAGTAACTGGCGTGACGAAGTTGAAGAAGGTGGCGTTTATGCTCCTCACCACCTGACCCGTGCTACTGAGCAGGGTCTATCTGAACCCGACGAGGACGACACGTACTGGGATTACTACGGTCGTGTGTTGGTATACGACCCGGCAACCGAAGAGATTAGCGTACAAATCGAAGGTGGTCCTTATTTCGAGAATAGCCCAGCTGAAGCAGACTATCCTAACAAGCACCTTTCTAACCCCGACGGCATTAACGTTATCCGGATCGACGGTCAGAGTTTCCTATTGATCCAGGAAGACTTGAACGGTACAAGTTTCGGTCGTATGCCAGAGGGTATTGGCAACCGTACTTGTGAGGTCTTCTTACTAAACCTGGCATTGGAGGGCACTACTATCGATGACTTAATCCGTATTACTGCTGTTCCTGCTGGTGCAGAGGTTACTGGCGGTATCATGACTCCTGACGGTAAGTCACTCCTATTGAACTCTCAGCACCCCGTTAACTTGAACCCATTCCCGTTCAACCACTCGCTAACTTTTGCGATCCACGGTTTCGATGAGATCACAGTTAACAACCTGGATACTCCAGATATGCCTGAGACTTCTGAATTCACAATCTACCCTAATCCAACCACTCGTCTAGTTTACTTGAACGAGATGATGGACGTTGCATTGTACAATGCTTCTGGGCAGCGGGTACGTGTGTTCCGTAACGTGAACCAAATCGATGTGTCTCAGCTTCCTGCAGGAGCTTATTTCTTGCAGAATGATGCTGGTGCCGTGCAAGAGCTAATCATTCAGTAAGCAGTAATGCTTTATACCATAAGACTAGAATGATATGTGGGCGCGCGGTCAAGGAGACGGCGCGCCCCTTCTTTTTTCAACTGAATATGAGCACTCATTATGAAAACGATTCTTTCGGTAGGCAGCCTTGTTCTTGGCTTATTCCTACTCGTGCATTTAACAAGCTTTCAGTCTGGCCCACAACTTCCAAATGCAACTACGATTGAGGCCATTTCCAATCATTTTCACGCTCAGCTACGGTCCTTTAAGGCCAATACTGAGACCTACCTTGCAACTGCACAAAAGTTTGTCAACGGTCAAGCTGATCTAGAACAACTCCAAACTGCCCACCTAGACACTCGCTTAGCCTTTAAGCGGGCTTCCTTTCTTTTGGAGTACAATGATCGTTACGCTATAAAGAAAGATATCAACGGAGCGCCACTTCCGTCAGTAGAACCAGCGGTGCCAGAGGTAGCGGTAATAGAACCGACAGGCTTGCAGGTCCTAGACGAGATTGTCTTCGCTGAAGCAATTGATCATGTCGCATTGCTTAATCATATCAGCAAACTAGACAAAGCTGTCAAGAAGGTAGCCAATTACCAGGAAGGTTTGCTCTTGGAGCACCGCAAGGTATTGGAAGCCGTGCGCTTAGAATTGATCCGTGTCTATACCCTTGGTCTCACTGGATTCGACACTCCAGGTTCTGTAAATGCCATTCCTGAGGCTGTCGCAAGTATAGAAAGTCTGGAGTTTACGATGCTACAGTACATTCCATACCTGGAGCGAAAACATCCGGAACTAGTGTCTCAGCTAGAAGAGCGTTTTGCCGGCACTTTAGAGGTACTCCGTAATGCTGACGATTTTGACACATTCGACCGCTTAGGTTTCTATCGAAACCACATGCAGGACCTCTACTACATTGTTTGGGAAGTACATAGCCAGTTAGGCATAGAAACGCTATCTGAAGTTAGCACTATACCCCAACCGTTAAAACTTGAAGGTAAGGCACTGTTCGATCAAGGCTTCTTCAATGACATGTACTTCCGAGGTTCTGATTTGGGAGAAAATGCTGAAGACAAGATTGCACTAGGGAGGCTGCTGTTCTACGATCCAATTTTGTCTTCCAATAATGAACGAGCTTGTGCCTCCTGTCACAATCCTGAAAAAGCCTTTACCGATGGCAGATCTAAGAGTCTAGCCATTGATGGTGAGAGCCATATTCAGCGCAATTCTCCTACCCTACTCAACAGTATCTACACCGAGCGCTTCTTCTATGATTTACGCGAGGAGCAGCTTGAACGCCAAATAAAGCATGTCGTATTGGATGCTAATGAGTTCAGCACGGATTTCCTTGCCATTGCTGAAAAATTGGCCGAGAGCAAAGAATATAAAGATCGTTTCAATACAATATACCCAATGGCTGAGATCAGCAAATACAGCATCTCCAATGCCCTAGGTGCTTACGTTTCGACCTTGCAATCTTTCAATAGTCCATTTGACCAATATATTACAGGTAAAATTGACGAAATCAATCCCGCAGTGCAACGGGGCTTTAACCTATTCATGGGCAAGGCAGCTTGTGGTACGTGTCACTTTGCTCCAACTTTCAGTGGCTTGGTTCCTCCTTACTTCCAGGAGAGTGAGTCGGAAATACTCGGTGTACCTGTAGACCCGGAAAGTGAAATATTGGACCCTGACTATGGTCGGGCGGCCAGCACAAAGCCCATTGATGAAGCACCGTTCTATCTATTCTCCTTTAAGACTACAACAGTAAGAAACAGTGCGCTCACAGCTCCTTACATGCACAATGGAGCTTACCCAGACTTACAGTCGGTTGTAGATTTCTACAACAAGGGAGGAGGAGCTGGACTAGGTATTGACCTAGAGTATCAAACCTTACCGCCTGATCCGCTTGATCTAACGGACGGAGAAATGAGTGACCTGATAGCTTTCATGGAAAGCCTTACAGATACAAGTAGCGTGGGTACACCGCCAAGCAAACTTCCAGAATTTGCGGCTCATCCAGAATGGAACGAGCGCCCAATCGGTGGTAGATATTAGTGACAACTTATACGGCTTAGCAGGGCCGATTGCTGCTAATTGCGATATCTTCACTTGGAAAGGAAAAATATGACTCGAAGAATCGCATTCTGTCTTCTTAGTTGTGGCCTCTTTTTGTTTGGGGGCTGCAGAAAGGAGACTACGAGCTGGCAGCAATCGGCCCAAAGCATACGCTCTCATGCCATCCAATACTTGATTGACCAGCAGCAAGAGGACGGGAGCTGGCAGAGTGAGACGCATGGTATTCTGAAAGGAGGAGTTGCCTATACAGCCTACATTACCGATGCTTTGATTGAAAGCAATGATAGTTTGGTAAATACCAGGCTAACCGATGCCGGAATACGCTTTCTACTGACCGCTCTTGATACTTCCGGAGCCTTAGGTTATACGGGGAAGTATGTGGTAGAGTATCCGGTTTATGCGACTGCCTATCTCCATAAGATCTTTCCCGAATTAACCGTAGCATTCGATACGCTTCTTCGCCCTACTTTTGAGCACTTCTTGCTCTCCCAACAGTTCAACGAAGACCGGGGTATTAATTCACAACACCCTGCATATGGGGCTTGGGGGTTCGGTGAGGCCAATTTACCTTCTGGCGAAGTAGGACACGTAGATCTATCGCATACTCGCCGAGTTTTGGAAGCCTTGAAGGCCGGGGGGCTCTCCGCAGACCACCCAGCCTGGAATCAAGCAAGCGTGTTTTTGGGGCAGATACAAAACCAGGATGGAGGCTTTTGCAGCTCTTCCTATACACTGGGTGCGAATAAAGCCGATGATCAGACGAACCAGTGCATCTCTTATGCCACAGCCACTGCCGACGGTATACTGACCTACCTAGCAATGCCCAAAAGGCCGGAGAACAAGCTTCAGCTCGCCATAGATTGGATGATAGAGAACGAAAACTGGGAAGCTCCCAGTGGAATCCCCCCCAATCGACCTGGCAACTGGGAGAAAGTGCTCCATCTATATCATATTTCCGTGCGTGCACAAGCGTACGCGAAGGTAGAAGCACTAGGGCTACTCCCCCACTCCACTGCCCTCAATTGGCGCGCCAATGTTGTGAAAATACTCCTACAAGAGCAAGCAGCTGATGGCTCATTTAGCAACCCTTGGGGTGCCCCCAATAAAGAAGATGACCCCTTACTTGGTACAGCTTTAATCATTCGAGCTCTAAATGCAGTGCTAAAATAGAAAACCGCTTGCTAAGTTTCCTCAGCAAGCGGCTCTCAAGAGATATCTTTTAATTGTAGCTCTATTGCTTAACCACTCGCTGAGTGGCACGACCTTGTTCAGGAATATCAAGTTGTATGAAGTAAACGCCTTTTGGCCAGCTGGAACCCATTTCTAAGGTAGCGGCATCGGCTAGTAATTCGCCTTGCTCCATAACTTGCCCCAGGGCGTTTACTACCCTAAGCTGCCCTTCACCACGCCAGGTCGGTAATTGATAGTTCAGACGAAAGTCGTCGGTAAACGGATTCGGAGCCACACCCCAACTTACATCCAGGATAGGATCAGTAGTATTGACAACAACAAATTCGCCGAGGACTTCGAAGTCATCGATCGCTGCTTCAAGTGTAAGCATAAGGGGATCAGGATCTGCAGCGACGAATTGGATATACATTTCGTCTGTGACTTCGATGAAATCTGAAAGGACAAACTCCTCTGCCTCACGCCAAAAACTTGATGACGTCGTATAACTGGTTAATAGAGCTGTATCTATACCATTCATCACTAGCACATCAAAAACGTCATCATCCTGCACCTGACCATTTATATACAACCAAGGTCTATAAGAGATGGTAGGATCTACATAAGTGGAAGCTAAAGCCATTACCGGTGAGGTTAGTAATACAGAACCACCATCCACATCGTCACTATTGGAACTCCCTCCACCGTTACCAGTGACGTAGCACCGATCACCGATATCTCCTTCAACGTCAAATTCAGGATTAGCATAACTACCGGAACGGATAGTCCCTACTGGCTCAACCAATTCCCAGAATCCAGTGCGAACGTCAGTGGTAGCGCTCGTTGTCCAACCTAAATCAGAGACGAAGTCATCTTTGTAGCCGCGCGGCAACTCGATCGGATCGATATCCTCATTTGATTCAATCACTAGATCCTCTAGTAATTGTACTTTAAAACCCCACTTGCTAGCCGTCACATTCCATGTCCCTCCATAAATATTCTCCACGGCGAATCTACCATCAGCCTCAGAAGAAAATTCAAAGCGGTCGTATTCATTTTCAACAACGATCTGAGCTCCATCAATTGGCGTACCATCATCTTCCGCTACAACTAAGCCAGCACGATTAAAGCGTGGTAAGGGCTGGAGTTGTACATCCAGCATGGTAACTACCCCATTTTCAAAATTAGCCGTGGTAGTAAACACTTCATAACCAGGCTTAAAGAAGCTCACCTGAAAGTCTCCACCCTGAGCGAGCCCCGTACCATAGGTGCCATCCAGGCCAGTAACCGCATCGTTCAACTCCTCCGTCTCAATGTCAACATCAACACCACTGAGTGAAAAGCCGCTAAGTGCGTCTGTAACTTGGCCCTCCAAATGGCATGCGCGTACATAGTTGGCATCTAAGACATAGAGCTCGCCGCCTCTATCCGACAACAATACTACACCAGATGGTAGAAATGGATAAGCACCCCAAACCCCATTGAAGCCTGCACCTGACGAGAAGAAAGTATCAAAATTTCCAACCTCAATTAGGTTGTTTGGCCGCGAGGCATCTACAATAATGCCGCCATCTGTATAATAGCTGATAACTAACCAGTCATTCCAAACATGGACATTGTGCGGCACTACATCTGTGCCCAGCGTCTGCAACGGCCGAAACTGGTCGAGTTCGGTAATATCAGTGGGATCGCTCACATCATAGGCCGCTACAGGTGCATTGGCACGCTCGTCGGCTGTGTAAGCAGTATTACCATCGTCTGATAGCCAGATATTGTGCGTAAAGGCAAAGGGAGTCTGTTGGAGTCCAAGTTCTACTACATTATCCTTATCACTTACATCGTAAATCGCCATCCGGCCAGCATAGATCTCCGATGAATACATACGGTTTCCGCGGGTATACACATCATGGGCGTAGCGCGGCGGCCCTGCTCCGGCATAGATTGGTGTTCCGGGCGTTGAAAACACATCAATAAAGATGTTTCCTCCATCATTGATATTGCATCCTGCCAGATACGCATATCCAAACTCATCAATGTAAATATTGTGACAACGAAATAAGTTACCAAGCCCCTCTATACTGGGTGTCCAGTGAAAGTACGGGGCGGATTCTGGCAAATTACTTAGGTCAATGACGGTAAGACCTTCATTAGCACCATCAGCGACAACATATGCATACTCGCCATAGGTTTTGATATCCCGCCAGGTGGTGCTTTGCCCAGGTATTCTCACTACCTCTGTAGCATTTGCGGGATCGGTAACATCAACGATAGAGATACCGCTAAAAAGGCCAACAATGGCATACTCTCGTCCGTCTGGTGCTGCGTAGCCCCATATGTCACTACAATCTTGATCATATTCAACTTGAGAGAGCAAGGACATGTTCAACTGTCCAAATACGAAGGTGGTCAACACTGTGAAAAACAGCGTCGCTAAAAGTTGCTTTTGCATACTTGTAAGATGTGTTATATAGAAGAAAGAGACGTAATTTTTAGTAAAAGGAGCGCTTGCGTAACCCTAAGATAGAATATTCCCGCAAGAAGTCTCTACTTCGCCACACAACCAAAGCACAGAGAGCATCGCTTCATCTCCGGTATAAAGAAAGAACCGCTTGCCAAGTTTCCCCAGCAAGCGGCTCTCAAAATATTCCAGTGTTGATTCAGAGTTTGTCTTTTATTGTTTTACAACGCGCTGGGTAGCCTGGCCTTCTTCTGGCACTTCCAGCTGAATGAAATAAACACCCTTTGGCCAATCTGCACCCAATTCCAGGGTAGCAGCATCAGCTTGTAGTTCACGTTGCTCAATTATTTGTCCTAGTGCATTTACTACTGTGAGTTGCCCTTCTCCACGCCAAACTGGCAATTGGTAGTTCAAACGCAAATCAGTAGTAAATGGATTTGGAGCTACTGCCCAGTCAACATTAAGAACTGGATCATTGGTATTTACCACCAACTCACCAAGTACTTCGAAGGCGTCAACGGCTGCTTCTACGATATCACCATTCGGATCAAAATCGCTGGTCACAAATTGAATGACCATCTCGTCGGTAATATCAATTACATCAGAGATCGTATACTCTTCAGCATCCCGCCAGAAGCCCGCAGAGCTTGTGAACTCCGCAATCTGTACGGTATCAACGCCATTCATTATAAGCACCTCAAGCGCATCATTTTCATTGCCTCCGTCATTGAAGAACCAAGGGCTGAACGTGATTACTGGATCAACATAAGTCGAAGCCAGAGCCATCACCGGTGAAGTAAGAAATACCGCCCCACCATCTACATCGTCATTTGATGAGCTTGTGCCCATGTTTCCAGTAACATAACACTGATCACCAACATCTCCTTCAACGTCAAATTCAGGGTTAGCTTGAGATCCACCTCGAGTTGTACCTAGTGGCTCACCACGTTGCCAGAAACCATCACGTGCATTATTGTCTGCACTTGCTACCCAGCCCAGGTCAGTTACAAAATCGTCCTTGTAGCCACGTGGTAGTTCAATCGGATCTAGATCACCATTTGAATCAAAGGATAGTCCTTCAATTACTTGCAATTTGAAGCCCCACTTACTAGCAGAGATATCAAAAGCGCCTTCATAGATGTCCTCCGCAACGAAGTTACCTCCGGCATCAGAAACAAATTCGAAGCGGCTAAAACCATCGTCAATGATCACTTGAGCACCTTCAATAGGCATGCCAGTATCTTCGGCCACCACCACACCGCCACGGGTATAACGTGGTAACGGCTGTAGCTGAACATCTAACATGGTCACAACGCCATTCTCAAAGTTGGCGCTGGTAGTGAATACTTCATATCCAGGCTTGAAGAAGCGCACCTGGAAGTTACCTCCTTCTGCTAGGCCCGTAGCATATCTACCATCTAGAGCCGTCGTAGCATCATTCAATTCGTCCGTCTGAATGTCAACTTCTACACCACTGATTTGGGCACCTGTAACAGCATCCGTCACCTGACCTTCCAGATAACAAGCACGTACATAATTGGCATCCAGTACGTACAGACCGTCACCAATATCTGACAAGAGCACAACACCTGAAGGTAGGTACGGATAAGCCCCCCATACACCCTGGAATCCAGCACCAAGACCGAAGAAAGTATCAAAGTTACCTACCTCAATAAGGTTATTCGGGCGAGAAGCATCGACAACGATCCCGCCATCCGTGTAGTAGCTAATGATCAACCAATCTTCCCAAACGTGTACGTTGTGAGGAATTACGGAGCTACCCAAAGTAGCTAGTGGGCGATATTGATCCAATTCGACAATATCACTCGGGTCACTCACATCATAGGCCGCTACTGGTGCATTCGCACGCTCATCGGTTGTAAAGGCGGTGTTGCCATCATCAGACAGCCAGATATTGTGGGTGAACTGAAATGGCGTTTCTTGAACACCAAGCTCAATTACATTATTCTTATCACTCACATCATAGATAGCCATACGGCCGCGAGTCAATTCTGATGAGTACATCAAGTTTTCCCGCGTGTAAACATCGTGTGCGTAGCGGTTAGGACCGGCACCAGCATAAACAGGCGTACCAGGAGTAGAGAATACGTCGATAAAGATGTTTCCTCCGTCATTGATGTTACAACCAGCCAAGTAGGCATAGCCAAATTCATCAATGTAAATATTGTGGCAACGCAGCAGCTGACCTAAACCATCGATCTGTGGTGTCCAGTGGTAAAAATCCGCTGAGGTCGGTAAGTTTCTCAAATCGATAACGGTCAGACCTTCTGTAGTACCACCTTGGTCGGTAGTTACATAAGCAAACCCGTCGTAAGTCTTGATATCACGCCAAGTTGATCCTTGGCCAGGAATACGAACAACCTCTTCCGCTGCGGCAGGGTCGGTTACGTCAACAATCGACACTCCATTGCGAAGTCCAACGATGGCATACTCTCTTCCATCGGGTGCAGCATAGCCCCAAATGTCGTTTGCATCTTGATCATACTGCAGGTGAGAAAGCAAGGACATATTCAACTGTCCAAACACGAAAGTCGTCAACACGGTAAAGACCAGTGTAGATAGTAGCTGTTTTTGCATACTAGATGATGTGTTAGATAGAAATGTTAAAGCAAAATTTTTCAAAAAAGGTGAGCTTTTGCGGTGCCGAAGATAAAAGATTCCAGCAGGATTCAAACCGCTATCGACGCTCTACAACAGCAATTGTTATCCGACTGACACAAACTAGTTTGCCATCTCCTCGGTTGATCTTGATTTCCCAAACGTGCATCGTTCGACCGACCTTAATTGGACGCACAGTCGCTGTTACCAAATCCCCTTCCTTAGCGGAGTTTAAATGGTTGGCATTTATCTCTACACCAACCACGGAATGGGTAGTCGGATTGTCCAAACAAAACACCGAAGCAACACTCCCCATCGTTTCTGCTAAGGCAACTGAAGCACCACCATGTAGTAGTCGGACCGGCTGCACCGTTCGCTTATCCACGGGCATTGTGGCCACCATATAGTCATCGCCAAAATCAGTAAAGTTGATGTCTAAGTGATCGACTAAAGTATTCTGACCACTAGCGTTAAGAAGCTCTAAAGTGGGGGTGTTTTTCCAAATCATGGACTAGGAATTAAATGACCAAAAACATTATAACATCCGGAAGCTAAAATAGATGTGGGTCATTTCTATTCGTCCTGCACCTACTCCGACAGCGACTATTTTTAATCGTTCGACAACCGTTTTGATTCGGGCGGAGTGACTTATTCCCAGCTCTCAATTGAAACTTCATCTACATACAGCAGTTCTTGTTCCGCCATTACGTATACTTTCAAATAGTCGGATGGTTGCACCGCTTCAGGTATTGGCACCCATTGCCGAACCCACCCCCAATAGCCGGCCTTGCCAGCCCAAAGGCTGTATTCTGGGTTGTGCAGCTTGTTGTCAATACTCAGGCGATAGTAGTGGATGATTTCTCCTTCTCGGCTGAGTTCAACAACCAAAGCAGCCGCCTGGTACCAGGGAAACTCCTTGCGTTCTTTATAACACCACGCTTCGACACGCAACCACTGCTCTGCTGACAAGCCAAGGTCGGAGATGGTACCGGACAGGAACTCACCATACTTCTTTTGAGGAGTTACACGTAGTGCTTGAAGGCCTTTATATACTGGCTCGGACACGAGATCTAAAGTAGAGTCCGCTTGCTCAAAATTCACTTGGGTCAAACGCTGCTGCAGTTGGAGATCCAGACTATCCGGTTGAAGTACTTTGGTATCAAAAGCGACCATAGCATCATAGGTACGATCCGTATTCCAGAGCACGGAACGATAATATGCTGGGTTTGCCATCTCACTGAATAAGATTCCTTGACTGTTCTGCCAATTCTGGAAAAGTTGGAGGCCAATGGCTCCAGCAGTGAGGACAACTAACAGGTACCTACTTACACGCCAGCGATTAAGATAGATGAAGGAATAAAGTAAGGGGACCGCCAACAGGGCGTGCATTTCTGCCATTGGTCGAGACCCCAAGCCGTTAATGTAATACCAGTTCCACCAGCTATAGGCAATGTAAATGTGAAGTGGCACAATGAGCAGCACCGGCCACAACCATTTTCGTCGCCACAATAGACCTACACACCCCAAAAGGCTTAGCACCATGATAGGCGAATACCTCAACCAACCATTCTGAGTAGAGAACAGACCAGCTACAATCTCTGGATCAGCGAAATTGAATCCTTCATTTGGGTAACCGTCAAACAACCAGTGACCGCTAGCGTACTTCCAATACAATAATTGAGGGGTACCACACAAGATAAAGATACCGGCAGCCAATAATAGCCAGAACCAATGCTTAGACCAGAGTTTCACTCGATCCCTAGCCGCTTCCCAAGAAACGAGGCCGTAGGTCAAGGGAATAGCCAAACATAGGATCTCTACCGGCCGAATTAGCGTGATCATCCCCGCGCATGCCGCAGCCAGAATAATCCATTTGCGACCGGGCTGCTCATAAAAGCGATAGGTCGCATACATAAGTCCTCCGTACAAGCTAAACAGATACGAATGAGACATTGCACCTCGATACACCGTGTAGTTGAATAAGTGTGTCCCCAAAACCACAACCAACAATACCCAAAATGCCATCTTCTCATTGGCGATGGCCGTGAGCAGTCGAAAAAGGGCATAAAGCCCCAGAAATAGATACACTAGATTGCCAAGCAGTACAGAAAAAATATAGGGAAACGAAAATCCGTCAGCCGGATAAGCCGAACTTACTGTAGCCCACACGTGGCCAACAAGAAAGAACGGGAGTTGTAGAATAGCTACCCCACAGGTATACTTTATGACTCGATGACCATTCTCAGCAATGGGCAGCGCCCCTCCTGGTCCAGGAAGGAGTGGTTGGACGTCATGGTACTCAAAGCGTGCCATGTAGCTATCTGAAATATCATCCAAGTCGTGATAAATGAAAACAGCCGGCAGATATCCATAGTAGCCCCACTGGTCACCTCCTCGCACAATAGACTGGTTCCATCGCTGTAGATAAACACTGGCACCTACGAAGACGATCAGTAGGAGAATCGCAAGCGACCGGAAGTTAAAAATGTTCCCAGGCATAATACGAAGCGTCGTAAAATCGATGAAACCAACGGAGGGCTATACCCTATGGCAGAACATTTTGCAATAGGTTTTGCATTTGTTCCAGATGAAGGCAAAGGTGAAAAAAATCGTAGAATTATCTCCTATATTTACCGGGTATGAGAATTCTTGGAATTGCCGCCTATTATCACGACGCCTCTGCTGCTATCACCATTGATGGCAAGGTAGTAGCTGCCGCCCAAGAGGAGTGGTTTAGTAGAATAAAGCACGATCCTTCCTTTCCCGAGCAAGCCATTCGTTGGGCCTTAGCCGACACCGGCCTTTCACTCGAAGATTTAGATGCTATAGCCTTTTACGACAAGCCGTTATTGAAATTCGAACGGCTACTCGAAACTTACTACCGTCATGCGCCGAGTGGAGTCAGCAGTTTCTTGAAGGCAATACCAATTTGGGTAAAAGAGAAGCTTTTTCTCAAGCAAGAGATTCGTAAGGCACTTAAGGGCATGTATCCCGAAGTAAAACAGCTTCCAAAGCTGCTATTTCCGGAGCATCATTTGAGTCATGCTGCCAGTGCCTTTTACCCCTCCCCTTTCGAAACAGCAGCCATCCTTACTATTGATGGTGTTGGCGAATGGGCTACCGCCAGTATTTGTGCGGGAAAAGGCCGGAACATTCAGATATTAAAGGAGCTCCATTTTCCAGATTCGTTGGGTCTGCTCTACTCAGCTTTCACCAACTTTCTTGGATTCAAGGTAAATTTCGGAGAATACAAACTCATGGGGCTGGCACCTTACGGCAACCTGGAAGATGAACAGACACAAACCTTCATTAGAAAGATTAAGGAAGAACTAATCGATGTAAAATCGGATGGTTCTCTGATTCTGAAACGACCGTACTTCACCTACGCTACCGGCAATCGGATGGTGGATGAGAGCCGTTGGGCAAAGCTCTTTGGCCTGCCTCGACGAGATCCCGAAAGTCCGTTTGAACAACAACATTGTAACCTTGCCATTGCCATCCAAAAGGTAACGGAAGAGGTCGTTTTGAAAATGGCCGCAACAGCAGTGAAATTGACCGGGTCTAGAAACCTCTGCCTGGCTGGTGGTGTGGCACTTAATTGTGTGGCAAATGGAGTGCTGCTTCGCAGCGGTATCGTCGATCAGTTATGGATACAACCGGCGTCTGGCGATGCTGGTGGGTCATTGGGCGCGGCATTAGCTGCTCATTATCTCTACTTCGAACAAGCGCCTAGCTCCAAAGAAGGGCAAGATGATATGAAAGGTGCCTACCTGGGACCCAAATATTCTCATCTGGATATCGAACGCGCTGCACGGAAATACAATGCACCATACCATAAGTTCGAGGATCAGCAAGACCTCTATGAAAAGGTAGCGACCCTACTTACCGAAGGTGCCGCAGTAGGTTGGTATCATGGGCGTCAAGAGTTTGGACCACGAGCGTTGGGCAATCGTAGTATTCTTGGAGACCCCCGCAACCCGGAAATGCAACGGAAACTCAACTTGAAGATTAAGTTTCGCGAGAGCTTTCGTCCCTTTGCGCCATCCGTTCTAGCTGAAGATGCTGGTAATTATTTTGACCTAGATGTAGACAGTCCCTACATGTTGCTCGTAGCACCTGTCAAAGGCTCACGCCGGCAAGATCTCCCCACAGACTATGCAGGACTACCGATGTCGGAAAAAATCAACGTGCGGCGGTCTGATGTCCCTGCGATCACCCATATCGATTTCTCTGCCCGGGTACAGACAGTACACCAGGAGACTAACCCCGGCTACCATGCCCTACTAGAGGCATTCAAGGCTAAAACCGGCTATGGCTTACTGGTAAATACTAGCTTCAATGTACGTGGAGAACCCGTTGTTTGTAACCCCGAAGATGCCTACCGCTGCTTTGTACGAACACATATGGACTACCTGGTGATGGGTGATTACCTATTCATCAAAACTGAACAACCCGAAAGCGAAAAAATTGCTGCCGTACAGGCAGAAACCTTTACCCTGGACTAGTAATTAAAAAAACAGCAAATGGAATTCTTATCTGACCTTTGGAAATTCATGATGGCCCGCAAGAAATGGTGGCTATTGCCAATCATTATAGTTGTACTACTCATCGGCGCCCTAGTCATTTTCGCCGAAAGTTCGGCTGTAGGCTCTTTCATCTATACGCTGTTTTAAGCCAGGCAATAATGAAGAAAGTAAAGGCATCCAATTCGCCATACGAAGCCATATTGGCCATTACGCTAGCTCTCATTGTGGTCTACTACTTTTTCTTTCCGGAGGAGGAAAGATGGTTAGTTGGAGCAATGCTCTTTGCTCTGCTCTGTCTACTATTTTCTGGTCTTGCTGAATGGGTAGCCTTTCTTTGGGAGAGGCTTACATTGGGTATCGGCTGGTTTATGAGTAGGGTTCTATTCTCCGGCGTATTCTTTCTACTCCTCACTCCTATTGCACTGCTATACCGATTGTTTGGCAAAAGTGATTTCTACAAGAGCACTGATCGGCAGAGTTATTTCGTAGATCGCAACCACCAATTTGGGATGGACGACATTGAGAATCCGTGGTAATACTAGAACACAATCTAGCTGCGTCGCAACAACATTTGATTACTACCTTTGGCCCGCTAATTAAACAAACATGGAACAAAAGCTCTCAATCATTATTCCTGCCTACAATGAAGAGGCGACCATCCACCACATACTGGACAAAGTCCTAGCAGTTGAGCTAATTGGCGGATTGAGCAAGGAGGTGATCATCATAAATGATGCCTCAGCAGATGATACTAAAGGAGCAATAGAACGCTATCAGCAACAGCACCCAAGCTTTCCCATCACCTATTTCGAACACGAACGCAACCAAGGTAAAGGAGCAGCGCTCCATACTGGCATTCGTATAGCTAGTGGTGAATACCTCATCATACAGGACGCGGACTTAGAGTACGATCCCGAGGAATACAACATTCTGCTAAAACCGATCCTAGGTGGTCAGGCCGATGTTGTTTACGGTTCTCGCTTCATGGGTGGCAAACCACATCGGATCCTATTCTTTTGGCACTCGATCGGCAACAAGATGCTGACCTTCCTTTCCAACTCGCTCACGAATTTGAACTTGACGGATATGGAGACCTGCTACAAGCTTTTTCGCACCGAGTACGTCCAATCCTTGACGTTGAAAGAAAAACGCTTTGGCTTCGAACCAGAAGTCACTGCCAAAATCGCTCGCATCCCGAAAATTCGCATTTACGAGGTGGGTATCTCGTACTATGGTCGCACCTATGAGGAGGGAAAGAAAATCAACTGGAGAGATGGTTTTCGCGCCATCTACTGTATTCTCAAATACAATATCTGGTCACGGTAGAGGGAGCTGATAGTGCCAAGGCGCCGTACTCCAAAAAGAAGAAGAGCCTGGCCATGCATAATCGCATGGCCAGGCTCTTTAACATGAGCAAGAAAGGAGCGTACTCTTCTTACTGAATAACGACCTCTAATACATTGCGCTGCTGATTTCGCAGATCAACTACCTCCAAATAGTATAGGCCTGCAGCCTGATCTACCACTGGAAGTTCATTCGTATTGATGGCTTCCTTGATTAGACGACCGTTGGCATCTAACAACCGAACCTGCAATGGAAGGCCCTCCGGGTTGCGCATTTGAATGAGCTCTGTGGTAGGATTAGGGAATACCTGCACCGCCTGTAAGGCAGGGGTAATGTCTTGCACATTAGTCAATTCACCGCAAATCTGATCGTGTACGAAAGAAGTGGTAAAGTTGATCGTACTAGCGAACTCTTCTGGCGTATCAAAGTAGCCTACGTGCTCGAAGCTGTTTTCAATGGTGCGCAACTCATTAGTCACACCAATGCTATCTGCACGAAGTTGCATTTCCCGGCCACCTTCCAGGTATACGATGTTCACACCCAGCACCTGGGCAAAACCTGAACCGTACGGCACGGTGATATCCATATCCTCATGAACACTCACAAATGGAGGATCATTCTCATCAATCCAAGAAGCATCGTTCAACGCTCCTGACATGCTAATGAATCCTTGAACCTCAGAAGAATACTCAGTATTGTCGCTAGAGTTTCCTTCAAAGCCACCGTTATCCTCGATTAAGCCCAGTAGAAAATCATCAATATCATCCGATTCCTGCATCACCGCAGTATGTGCAGCTGCAATCGCTCCTGCAGATACACCGCCAATAAAGAACTGGTCAGGATCAATACGGAATTGATTATCTGTAGCTGCGTCTTCTCGCATAAAGCGAATCGCCGCCTTGTAGTCAGAAAGGGCTTTCACTACAACCTCACGCATTTCATCAGCTGTCGGAAACGGAATCAATGGCAGATCATACAGACGGTAGTCAATGGTAACAGCAACATACCCTTGGCGGGCGTAGGCCACACACAAGGCTTCCAAATCTTGACGTTCACCAGTAATAAAGCTACCACCGAAGGCCAGCATTACCACTGGACGTGCCTCAAGCTCGTCGTCCATTGGCTCATATACATCCAGAAATAGCTGCTGGGTGTTTCCAGCAATAGTGACGCCTTCACCGAACTGGATATCATTTGTCGCCTGAACTTCAGCGAACACATCCGAACGGAAACGATCACCGTCACATCCTGGATAAGTTTGCGCAACCATAGTCGTGCTGGCAGCGATAAAAAGAAAAACTGTAGCTAGTAATAATTTCTTCATAAAGAGAATTGTTAGAAAGTTGATTGGCAATAAAAGTACACTTTTGGTTAGAATGTCACTTTTGTTCAAACGACACTTTTATCGATTAGTTGAGAGTCTCATGGATTTTTCATTGGATAGGATTACTTCTGCAGTGGTTACTTGTCCAGGCATGGCATAATGAAAGCGCTTCGAAGCTTTCCAAAAAAACGGTACCTTTCAACCCATATGATGACTATTCACGATATAGAATTCAAAGGAAGTTTCCCCGAGCAACGGCAGGCCCCACAGGATGGTAAACCTGAGTTTGCTTTTATTGGCCGCTCTAATGTGGGCAAGTCTTCCTTAATCAATATGCTGACGGAACGCACTCACCTGGCGCGGACCTCCAATGTACCGGGCAAGACGCAGCACCTCAACTATTTCCTCATCAACCAGGGTTGGTACTTAGTGGATCTACCTGGATATGGCTACGCGCGTGTTTCGAAGAAACTGCGGCGACAGTGGCGTTTGATGATGGAACACTACTTCATGAAGCGGGAGAGCCTGCAATGCGTGTTCGTACTACTGGATGGCAATATTGGCCCACAGCAAGTTGATATTGAATTCATCAATTGGTTAGGCGAAATGGGTATCCCTTTTATTATTGTCTACACCAAAACTGACCGCAGCAAACCTCCTGAACTAGAGAAAAACATTGCTGATATTCGAGCAGCACTCTTGGAATACTGGGAAGAATTACCACCAGATATCATCACCAGTTCTCCAAAGAAAGTTGGGCGAGAAGAAGTATTGAAAGTGATTACCGAGACGCTAGAACGTATCAATCATGAGTAAGAGTGATCAACCAATCATGCCACCAGTCTACGATAGTATCGAAGACTGGCCCATCTTTAAGTTAAGTGAAGATCGCCGCGCTTTTGTGGATGAGATTGAGGAGTACACCTTGGAAAAACTCTTAAAGCTACCACCGGCAAAAGCTCGTGATCTCATCTCCAAAACCATATACAAGGAGCGGATTCGCATCAAAGAGGAGCCCTGGAAGGTGGATCCTCCGAAGGAGAAACAATTTTGGAAGCGCATCGGCCGCAGGCACGTACGATTGTCGATGGATACTCAGCCGCAAGAAGCCGCTGAAAGTAATCGCGAACATCTCAAATTGATTATCCACCGATATGCGGAGGAGATCGTTGGAACCTTTAAGATCAGTACCTTCCTATTTGCCCGCCGTTTTCTTACTTTCTTCTTTACTCGCTTGTTGAATACAGCCGCACTGCGAAGCATACGTGGCTTATGGCGCAAACAGCACCACCTGACGGATAAGTTGATGGTGCACGGGCATGTAGAAACCGTTCGAAAACTCTTCCACAAAGGTACAGTGGTGGTAGTGCCAACACACTTTAGCAACCTCGATTCTATCCTCATCGGTTACGCTATGGATACAGCTATGGGCTTACCATCCTTTAGCTATGGAGCGGGATTGAACCTATACAACACTGGCTACACGGCCTATTTCATGAACCGGCTGGGAGCTTACCGGGTGGATCGCCGTAAGAAAAATTCCATCTACTTAGAGACACTCAAGGCTATGAGTATGCTCTCCATCAAGCGCGGTGTCAATAGCTTGTTCTTTCCTGGTGGCACCCGTTCTCGTTCAGGCCGACTGGAAGACAAACTCAAGTTAGGGCTCCTGGGTACAACTGTAGAGGCGCAGCGCAGGATCTACCAGGAAGACCGAGATGAGAAAGTCTTTATTGTACCCTTGGTACTGGGCTACCATTTCGTGCTCGAGGCCGAGTTTCTTATCGAGCAATACTTACGTCAAATTGGCAAAGAGCAATACCTGAAAACGAAGGACAGCTCCTACAGTCCACTACGTGTATTACGCTTTGCCTGGCGGGTTTTCTCCAAAGGAAATGACATCACACTTTCGTTTGGGCAACCAATGGATGTGCTCGGTAACCCGGTAGACGAAGAAGGCCATAGCTATGATAAGCTAGGAAGAAGGATCCACCTCAGAGATTACTTCGCCAACGAGTCTGGCCAGATCAACGAAGACCTTCAGCGAGAGGCGGAGTATACCAACCTCCTTGGGGAAAAGATCGTCGAGCGCTATCACAAGGATAACATCGTACTGACCAGTCACCTCGTCGCCTTTGCCGCATTTGAGTTACTGAAGAATCAGAATTCACACCTTGATCTTTACGGCATATTGCGCCTTCCGGCCGAGGAATTTGTATTCCCAAAGTCTGCACTAGGAGATATCATCAACCAATTGCGGACTCGGTTATTGGCAATGGAAAAACTGGAACAGATTAAGCTTGATCCAGGCATCCATGAGTCTGTCGACCATATTTTGGAAGATGGCATTAAGCACCTGGGTAACTTCCATGCGCTCAATCCGCTGTATTTCAACAATCGAAAGCGGATTGTGAGTGACAGTTTTAAGACCCTTTATTTCTACCACAATCGTCTGGACAACTACCAGCTAGAGAAGTATATCAACTGGAAAGACATTGGCGAAGAAGCTCTGCTCTTGGAAGAAGAGCTCTACAATCAGGAAGGTCGAATTTAATCATTGATTATCAGCTACTTTACGAACTCTATCTCATCTTATGCTGCAACAACTCAATCCGAAGAACAAAGACATTAAGGTTTACATAAACGGAGAACTATTACATCGTGATGAGGCTAAGGTCAGCGTCTTCGATAGTGTTGTACAGGGTGGCGACGCAGTATGGGAAGGCATCCGTGTTTATGACGGACGCATCTTTCACTTAGAACACCACTTAGAGCGCCTCCAAAACAGCGCCCACGCACTCGACTTCAAAGACATTCCGACGAACGAAAGTATCACGGATGCGATCTTCCAGACGCTGAAGGCCAACAACATGCGCGATGGTGTGCACATTCGTCTTACACTCACGCGAGGGCGCAAGATCACCTCTGGCATGGATCCGCGGCTGAATCAGTACGGCAGCACACTCATTGTACTGGCTGAGTGGAAACCGCCAGTTTACCCTCCTTCCATCACATTGGCTACGAGTTCGGTGCGTCGAAACTCTCCAATGCATTTAGACAGCAAGATTCACCACAACAACTTGCTGAATAACATCCTAGCCAAAATAGAAGCCAACTACGCAGGCGCCGATGCCGGACTAATGTTGGATAGCGATGGCTACATTGCTGAGGCCAATGGGGTAAACGTATTCTGCATTCGCAAAGGCGTAGTTATGACACCCTACGCAGACTACTGCCTGCCAGGTATCACACGGGGTACCATTCTGGAGTTGTGCGAACAACACGGAATACCAGCAGCCGAGCGACGCCTGTCACTAACCGAGTTCTACACCGCCGACGAGGTCT
>CAJXOS010000081.1 GCA_913057725.1 uncultured Lewinella sp. | reverse complement strand
ACAGCTGTAGTTGTTGAAGTTCAACTCCGCATCTCCAGCGTTCAAGTTACCTGTAGCCTGATCAGCTGACCAGTCCAAAGTAACGTCGTCAGTGTCTGCAGGACACTCGATCGTTGGATCCGTCTTGTCCTCAGCGAAGATGTTACCCCAGCAAGAGTAGATTTCTTCGCCGTTTTGAATAGCAACTACTTCATAAATATGATCGCCACAGCCGCTGATAACGTCAGTGTTGCCGCCGTCAACGGTTACGATAAATTCATCTACACAACCTAGGAAGCCGGTGATGACCATGCCTGGTGTGATAGTTAGAGCACAGTTCTCATCAAGCGTTACGTTAAGATCGCCGATGCAGCCCAAGTTCGTTCTTAAGTCTTCAATAGTTTCTTCAACCTCTGACATGCAATCCGTAGCATCACCAATAGTAATAGTGTACGTGCCTGCTGAGAGGTTGTCCAGCTCAATGATATCGGTGTCGCTTGTTCCAATGAAAGCGAAGTTGCCATCAATCGATACCGAGTAACCTAGTGGTGGTACGGCACCTAGTACCTCTATGCTGATGGAACCATCGCCGGTGCCATCACATTCGCCTTGTAGGTCGGTTACCACTGCTTCACAGAAACGGCGGCAGATTTCTAGGCTATTGAAATAGGCATTTCGTGGTGCATCACCACCAGCATCCGCATTGAAGAAACGAATTTGTGTAGGTGTTTGACCAAAGACAGGATTGATCAGCGGGCCTGAATAATTGTAGGCTGCTCCGCTGGCAATATCAGTTATGGTAAGTTGATAGACATCGGTATCTACGATCAGGAGGCTGATATTTAAACCTTCGTCTGTAAACGGAATTCCGGTAGGCGCATCGCCATTACCATCCACAATTACATATGTATCACCACCAGCAATAAAGAGGAACTCCAGCAGATTTTGCGAGTTCGCATTTTGAAGTACAAAGCCAACAGAATTTCCATCAATCCAACCATTGTCCATGTCAAAGTTGATGAGCTGGCCAGGAAGTAGCGGGTCGGTGAATGGACGAATAGCTTCAGAGACATCACCATTATTGGCGTATAATCCCCATGCTAAACCATCGGTGTCAATATCGCCGTCACCATTTGAATCTCCATCGCCGTTTTCGGTAGAACTAAAGACAAAATGGCCAGCCGTAGCAGGATCAGCGAAGATGGTATTCAAGGTCCACCCTTCAAAGGCTTCGCTATCACCATCGCCACTTTGCCAACCGTCAGCATAAGATGCTCCGGTAGCATCGTCGCCAAGACACTCGCTTTCGGCGAGGCAGCTTTCCGGTGCCGTGAATAGGTCAGTCGCAGTGTTTGCGCAGTCTTCATCTGTGAAATTAGCGGTTACACTAACTGGTAAACCATCAGAAGGCAAGCCCGCAAGAATAACTGTCTGAGGACTGCCGTTGATAGGGAATAATTCACCATTAACCTCCAGGAACCCACTAAAGGGTGGGTTCGTGTAGGCAATGGTTACCTCTTGCGTGTAGGTGTTGGTCAAAAACTGACAGGTCGTCTGTGCACCCGCGCTTATTTCAGTAATGGAGCACGGAGGACAGGCTATTGGAGCGGTAAATAGGCCAGTGAATCCTAAGTTGCAATCTGTGTCAACTGAAAACTGGGCGATTACGTCTACCGGTAATCCATCCGATTCTAGCCCGGTCAACACCACTGTTTGTGGGCTGCCCGTAATGGCAAAAGGTTGACCATTGACATCCAAGGTGCCAGTAGCTGGTGCGTTCTCGTAAGAGATTAATAATTCCTGTGTATAGGTATTATCTGCAGGGTTACATTCACTCTGAGCCCCCGGAACGATGTTCAAAATGCTACAAGCGGCGAATGGAAAATGGCAGATTTCAATGCTGTTGAAATAAGCATTGTTTGAAGCGTTGAAGCCTGCATTCGCATTGAAGAGACGAACCTGATTAATGACTTGGCCACCACCCGGACTATTCAAGGTACCGGAGTAATTAAATGTTGCTCCGCCATCTAGCAAGGTGATGCTTACATCATAAGTACTGGCAGTTGTCAGGGTATAGGTAACAGAAAGACCTTCATCTGAGAAGTTTAGGCCAGTACCTGTTTCTCCTCCCGCATCATTGACTTTATAATCTGCTTCTCCACTTCGGAAGTAGAACTCCGCTAAGTTTTCGCCACTTCCATTCTGGAGTCCGAAGCCTACTGTGCCGCCATCAATCCAACCATTGTCCATATCTAACGAGAAGGTAGATCCTATTGACATGGGAATTGTAAATGGAAGTACGGCATTGGATACATCACCAGTGTTGGCATACATTCCCCAGGCCTCACCACCCGTATCAATGTCAGTATCGCCATTGGAGTTTCCATCACCATTAGTGGTAGAGGAAAAAATAAAGTGCCCCCCTGTAGCTGCGTTATTAAATTGGGTAGATAAAGACCAAGGTCCAAAACCGGCACCGTTATCATCTCCGGTTTGCCAGTTATCGTTAAACGCATCCGCACTAGCAATAGTGATTTCACAATCTGGCATTGGGCCAGGGTTGCAGACTTCAAAGTCACCTACGTAGAAGTTCCGTTGCGCACCGCCACCGGCATCCGCATTGAAGAAACGGATTTGAGTAATGGTCTGGCCACCCGCTGGATTATTAAGTATACCAGCATAAGCGAGCATGCCACCTTCTAGCCGGTTAATTGTCAGCTCGTAAGTCGAGGTGCTCGTCAGTAGTACGTTGAAGGTCATGCCCTCATCCGTAAAGCCCAGACCGGTATCTTGCTCGCCAGCGGCATCATTGGTCTTATAGTTAGCTTCTCCTGGGCGGAAATAGAACTCCATTAGATTTTCGCCACTGGCATTGCGGAGTGCGAAACCAACCGCTCCACCATCAATCCAACCGTTGTCTATGCTACCGGAGATGAAACCGTCTACTTCAATAGGATCAATAAAAGAACGTATTGCTTCAGCAGTTGCTCCGCTATTGGCGTACATGCCAAGTGCACGGCCCACACCAAAGTCGATATCTCCGTCCATGTTGGAGTCACCGTCACCATTTTCGGTAGAGGATGCCACAAAGAATCCACTGGTGCCACTATTAGTAGTTGGGTCAAGCTGCCAGGGAGAATAACCTACACCGTCGTTATCACCGTCTTGCCAACCATCATCAAAGATGGTGCTACCGGTGTCTGTACCAGCACACGGAGGGGCAGTTTGTGCCTGTAGTAAGGCAAGGTTGGTAAAAGAGAAGAGGAGCATGAGCACGCCGCAAGAAGCGCACAGGCGTAATTTGCTCACAGTGTACAACTGTTGCATAAGATTACAATTTGTTAATTTCTACTTCTAAAAGTTTGGGGGCTTAAATGCCTCCAATTGCGGTTTCAATAAGATAAGTGCCTGGTGTGCATTACACCATTTTAGGATGGTCGTCCTACAGTCTTCAAAAATAAGAAATTATCAGAATATGAGGGCTGAATATTGAATACGCTCCAAGTGCAGTAACGCAACTTGAAGCGTATTCAGTCAATTCACAAACTAGAACATCAATTAGTCAGTACCATACGCCTGGTCTGGCTAGCTGTAGCAGTTTGGAGCGTATAGGTGTATACGCCACTCTGCAACTGATGAGCTGCCAAGTCGTTTCTGCCTAGTATGATGCTGTTCGTTCCGCTTCCGTAATCAGCTTCCTGGACTAGCATTACTCGCCCACTTAAATCGCGAATGGTAAGCGTAACTCGATCATCTTTCGGCAGGGTAAATCTGATCGTTGTTTCGGTCTGGAAAGGATTCGGCGTGTTCTGCATCAATTCGAATGCCTTGCTGTTGCTTGCGCCGGTATCAAAACGGATGCCTGCCCCATATAAAAGCGGACTGTCGCTGTTTCGCACTGGGAGGATGTAGGCCTCTGCACTAGTATAGCGACTATTGAGGCGAAGTACTTCTCGCAAAGGAACCGTTCTGTTACTTCGGATATGCAAGGTGAATAGTGGCTCCGTACTTTTAGCATATTCAGCTGATTTCTTGTTGTCATATCGATTCCAAGCAAAGGTGATAAATCCTTCGTCCTGATGACGTAGGCCGATCTGACTGCTGGTAGCTAGACCATAGTCTAAGTCTACCATCTCTGCTTCATCTAATTGCAGGGTGCCTTGTAGTCCAACCAGGCGATCAAGGGTAGGTGCCATAATGGGGATCTCGTAACGTTCGCCGGCTTCGAGTATCACATTATCTGTGTACAATAGGTAAGTACCATCGGTTGTCCGTTCGTTTTCCATTTGCGCGTTGGTCTCGGCATTATCATCGAGGTCCCCAATTTTCACGCCGATGAAATCAACATCCGTAGCATCGACTAGTAGGCTGCCGAGGCTGATAATTTCTGGGAAACTCTCAAACCATGGGTTGTTTCCTACCGGAAAAACGTAACTGGCATCAACGAAACGCCAGCTGGTATTGGTAGGGAAAATATCGATGTTACCCAGAATGAACTGTTGTAGCACCTCCAGGTCGTTATCTGTGATGGCTCCGTCGTTGTCAATATCGGCTGCAATAAGTTGATAGGGATTTTCCATCAACTCAATACCCAATAAGTGTTTGAGTAAAATGATCATGTCGATGGTTTTTACACCATTGTCAAAATCACTGTTTAAGAACGGAATAATTGTATAGCTCTGCTGACGATCAAGCATACCAACGGAGTAGGTACCGTCTTCTGCCGTGGTCACTAGATGCTCGTTGCTGATGTTGACCTGGACATCCTTGATCGGCTCGGCATCGCGGGTTGTTATTCTTCCTGAAATGCTGCCCAAGCATTCCGCTTCTTGCTGTGGTTGGATAATAGTTTCACAGAAATCGTAATTGCCTTCTTCGTCAAAAGCATAGATGTAGACCGTGAATGTTTCCAGATTGTCATCGGAAATCAGCAGTGTGCTATCGGCGAGGTTTGGAGTGAAGTTTGGATTGTTGTCTACCTCATCAGCACGATAGATAGCGTAGGTTGTTACCGGCAGCAACTCCTGTTGAGTCGTTGGAACCTGTCCGGTACAATCAAAAATAGGGGAGGCTTCAAACTCCTGGGCGTGAACAGTAGCAGCACAACTGCCATCTCCTTGTGGCGTTAGTGGTACCTCCAAACCATTAAAACAAACGGGATCAGGTGCGCTACAATCCACAACTTCGAATTCGATGATGGTGCTTGCCTGGTTGCCACATTCATCGTTAAAACTCACTTGAAGAGCATGAATGATATTGTCACCTGTAAGTGTGCAGATAGGGAAGCTTCCGGAGAAGGAAAAGTTGCCGTTGCCTAAATCACCCACTAAGCTGAGTACGTCTTCATCCGGTACAAATTCATCAGCAGTGATCTCTCCATCATCATTGCCATCAAGAGCGTATGCGTCTAAGGTGGCGCTTAATAAACTGGTATATGGTGTGGTATTACCCAGAATCAGCTCACAAGGTTGGGATAAGGTAAAGAAGACAGTTACCTCTTCTTCGCAATCGCCATCATCATCACCAAATTGCCCAGCTAGTAAGTCGGGGCAACTAGCGGTAGGTCCGCCAAAGTCTAGGGTGTTGATTGCCAGATCAGAAATGCTGGTTACGCGAATGAGTTGACGATAACGGAAGCGGCCATAATTGCGAAGGCCCATGTTATCAGCGGGGATACATTCAGCTGGGGTGTCTGCTACATTGTCAAACACCATATCTGGTAAGTTTGAATCACCATCTGCACCCGGATGGCTACGATCAATGGTGAGGAAGAGGCGAAGATCAAGCGCATCCTCGTCTTCGTTTTCTGTTGGAGAAAGCATCCCATTACAGTCTTCATCATCAGGACCTATTTCTGAGGTCATTCGCAAGATTGGACGTTCAGCGGGTTCTACGCTAAATCCGGTGGCTAGCATATTTCCATCTTCTTCTGTTTCTCGCAGTATTTCGAAACCTTCATATTCACCATCCCAGTGGCACCAGTTGATGACCTCATGGACGATCTCTAGTTGATAGCATTCATTGGCAGCGGGAGGGTAACTCGTACCAATACTGCTATTGACGCTAAGGACGTCGCACCCATTGGTCATAATTTCTACTCCTGGTAGTTCATCTTCGGAGCAGTCAATGTCTGCATCCGCGGGGAAGGCTATCTCAAAGCCACTGCCTGGTCGGACGCTGATGATCTGTCGACAGTTATTGATAGAAGGATTTACTTCATCTGCCTGTAGGCCGTCGCTTAGATCCGCATCGGGTAAGGCTTCCCATCCTTCAAAGAAACGGGTGATACTTCCGACGCCGCAACTATTTAGTTGAATCATCGGAGTGAGCTCAACAAGCGTGTCGACAACTACCGAGCCTGATGGTGCGCCAAAAAGATCACTCATGAGAATGGAGGTGGCAGCGAAATCATCATTGTAAGCGGTTTCCAAGTCATCGGGTAGACCGTCAGGTTCATGGCCGCAAGCAAATGAGGTAGGGTTGGGAGCAAAGCAGAATGGATTAATCTCCCCTTCCTGACAGCCAATTGCAAATTGTACCAGGACGTAGGTTTCACAAGAAGCATAGTTGCCCTCTTCGTCAAAGGCTACAATGTTTATCACCGTAGTCTCTTCACTATCTTCTTGTAGAATGAGTAAGCTATCACTTGGGTGAGGGACAAAGTCTGGTGTGGACTCAATCTCGGATGCAAGGTAAATCGCGTAGCTGGTTATTACCGGGCGTCCCATAAAGGTGTCTGGCCCTTGGCCAGTGCAGTCAGATATTTCGAATCCTACAAAGTCGGTAGCATGTATTGTGTCAACGCATGTACCATCAATTTGTGGTTGTAGCGTTACGGTTAGTCCATTGATGCAAATGGGTGCGGGCGCTTTGCAGTCCACGACTTCAAACTCAATGATACTGCTCGCCTGGTTGCCGCAAGCGTCCTCAAAACTGACGGAGAGCGCATGTACGATGTTGTCGTTCGAAAGTGTGCTAATGGGCACAAGGCTGGCAAATGTGAAGGTGCCATCTGGGTTTGCCTGAATAGCATCAAGTGCATCTCCATCAGATATGAATTCACTTTCATCGATTTCCCCGTTTTCGTTGGTGTCCACGGCAAATGCGTCTATGGAGGCTCCTAGCAAGTTTGCGTAAGCTAAATTGGCATTGCTGGTAAGTTCGCAGCTGTTGCTAACGCTAAAAGTTATAACTACTTCTTCCTGGCAATCACCGTCATCATCCCCAAATTGACCGGCAAGCAGATTAGGACATTCATCGGTAGGGCCACCGTTATTGAGTACGACCACAGAAAGTTCAGTGGCATCAAAAACGCGGACCAGTTGCGTGTATCGGAAACGGCCATAATTGCTTATTCCATTACCATCTGCAGGGATACAATCCGCTAGGGTGCCAGCTACATTGTCAAATCGAATGTCTGGTAGATTAGAATCGCCGTCCTCATCTGGATGGTTGCGGTCAATGGTTAGGAAATACTGCAGGTCAAGTTCATCGTCAGATTCATCTTCTTCAGGGCTCAGGATGCCGTCGCAGTTTTCATCATCGGGGCCAGTGGCGGTCGTCATCCGTAGAATGGGGCGTTCTGCTGCTTCTACGCTGTATCCGGTGGCGAGGCTGTCACCGTCTTCTTCCGTCAGTCGCGGGATCTCGAAACCCGCATATTCGCCATCCCACTGGCACCAGTTTATTACATCGTAAGTGACGGCTAGTTGATAACACTCGTCTCCGACAGGAGGATAGCTAGCGGTAATGCTGGTGTTTACGCCAAATAGATCGCAGCCAAAAACACTGATTTCTACTTCTGATGGTTCTGGCATATTGCAGTCTACTACAGTATCAGCAGGAAAGGCCATTTCAAAATCAGTAGCTGAACGAACGGTGATCACTTGAGAGCAGTCGTTAGTAGATCGCAGTACCTCATCAATTTGTAGTCCATCGCTTAGATCGGCGTCTAAACGTGCCTGCCACGCTTCGAAGTGTCGGGTTATGGTTCCGGCGCCACAATCATTGAGTTGTATCAAAGGCATCAACTCCACGATCGTGTCAACCACACAATTGTCTGTTCCGCTTGCTACGCCAAATAAGTCAGACATCAAGATGGAAGTTGCCGCAAAATCGTTGACATAGGCGGCCTCCAGATCGTCAGGTAGTTCTTCCGGAGGGGAAGCACAAGAGAAAGAAGCATCATCAGGGTCGTAGCAGAATGGGACCATACTATCCTCCACAGTTACGGTCGTTGAACATATGCTTTCTTGGTTTTCGGTGTCGATTACCTTGAGCTCTACCGTGATTTCAGTGCCTTGGTCACAGCAATAGAAGTCGACTTGGTCTCCGAAGGGGCTCCAGCGATTTGGATTAGAATCACAGGTGTTGAATCGCCAATAGTTACGCCGTACTTGCATGCTCACTGGGCCACAGTTGTCAAAGGAACCATCATCAAGGTCTTCCGGAAATAACCGCCAGATTCCTTCAATGCCGTTGGCAGTATCACCTCCTCCAATAGGAATGGTAAGGTTGGGTAGGCAGACAGCAGCCGGTACAATGTTGTCAGTGACCAGGAGGTCATACTGGTTGCAGGTTTCATTGCCGCAATCGTCTTCAGCACAATAGATAATAGTGTGCGGCCCGACGGGAATTTGGAATATGTCACCATCAATTATGTTTCCACCGGCGAAAAATGCTTCGCCAAAGGCCAGAACTGTGTAGGTAGTTGGTGCGGCACTAGAGCAGCCATTACCATCTACCACAGTTGGAATTGTAACGGCTACGGTTGCAACACAACTGAAAGGATTGGTCGATACTTGAATGACCTCGGGGATGCCACTAATTACAGGCCCAACCTCATCCGCAATGGAGATGATTTGTTGTTGTATTTGAGTATTACCAGGGTCACACCAGTCTATCAGCGTCCAGTTGCGACGGTACCTAAAGAAGCCCTCACATACTTCTATTCTCGTCTCATCTGAATAGGTCGCTCCAAGGTTACAGTAGGTGTCCTGAATGGGTTGAACACCATTGATGGTAGCGATTGCAGGCACTCCACTCAGGTCAGCAGAGGGGTTGTCGTCTGGACCACCTGCTTGTCCATCGCCAGGGTAGTCCTCGTCGCAAGGGATCGTGAAGGTTAGTGGCGCTGAGAGTATATCACTGATGACCGGTGGTCGCAGGCTGATCGTTTGCTGACAAGTAATCGTTTCTGGAGGGCAGTCGCCATCGATGGTTGGTGTTACTGCAAAGGTTCGGGTAATAATGGTCGATCCGCAGTCGCCCATTTGCATTTGGCTATCACTCACACTCATGATAAGCGGGCCACAATTGCTAGTTCCAGTAGGGGCACCGGTATAACTCAATTGCAAGAGGAAGGCATCCAGGGCAGCTTGGTCACCACCAAAGAACGCTTCCAATGTGGTGCTGACATCCAGACTTCCATCCGCATTTACTTGCCACTGTTGAGGTGTTGCGAATCGAACGACCTCGGCATCATCACAAAGGAGTGGTTGTTCAATTACGAATGGCGTAACCGCAGGGAATTCGTTGATTAGGCCTCCGTTATCGCCATAGGCGAAGATGGTCCAGTTGCCAAAAGTACCGGCTTCCTGATTGCCCACAGCTATACTGTAGGTTTGATTGCTGCGCAGGAAAAAGCTTAGGCGTTCATCGGGCAATTCCTCACCTGCTGTAAAACCATTGGCTTGCAGCACGATGCCACTGGTTTTTCGGCAAGGGTTGTTTCGGTTGAATTCATCCTGGTACAGGCTCATGTGCGCATCAAAATCGGCGCCCAGGATGAAGGTGTACCAACCGGATTGGTTCACGGTGAAAGTGAGTCGCGTATATTCCTGCTCATCTCCCGTCAAAGGAATCGTATTGAAGCAAGAATGATCCGGAAACTCAAAGGTAAATGACTCCGAATCTAGTACTCCGGATAGCTGCTGTACCTGTTGTGTCAGCTGAGCATGGTCCGTGTCTGCGGGGCATTGCAGTTCGGGAATTGCAGACTTAATAGTACTTGAAGAACGCGGTGAAGATTGGGCAAGGATAACATCGGTTGCCAGGAGTAGCAATAGCATTGCCACCCCCATCAGAGAGTAGGATCGTCTTTCCATTTTTTAAGAGCGTCGTTTAGTTATGGGACTAAAATTCCTTTGAAAGATAAGGAATAGTTGTGATATGTACTTGTTATGCATTGGGCGACTTAGGAAGCGGTAGCCGAATGTCCATTCATCGGTCCTATTGGTCATTCATCGGATTTGACTGGACTTCCTGCCCCTAGTCCCTGACCTTTGGAACAATACTTATGGCGTTGATCTGGAATAACAACCAAACCTCAGCGCGTAATTCTGGACAATAACCCCAAAGCCAAATCACCCGACTGTATCCACTGTTTAGTACCTTAAATTATGCAAAAGAGCCTACGTCAGATCATATTTAGCCGAGAGATGCTATTGGTAGTAGGTCTCTATGCCGTCTTTGCGATATTTTACTATTTAGCCATTTGGTGGTCTAGTGGTAGCGATGATGGTGCTACCTATTACACCTACCAGATCTTACTTGATTATCCTCTGAAAGGAATATTGACCTTCCCCATTTGGTGGCTGATGTTCCGAACGCTGTCACATTGGAAGCTCAGATCTAAGCTGTTGTTGCATATTGTTATTCTGCCAGTCTTTGTAAAAGGCTGGCAACAGCTGTATTACTTTGTTTGCGAATCGGTAGGGCTCGGCCATTTGGGAGGCTCTGGCGAATGGTGGGATATTTATATTCCAGCCTTATTCTACAGCTTACAGTTTGGTCTCTTTCATACGTATGATTACTACCGTAAAATCCAACAATCTAAGGAACGAGAATCGGAGCTCAAGCAAGCTGCTTTGCAGAGTGAACTTACTGCTCTAAAAGCACAACTCAATCCCCATTTTCTCTACAATACCTTCAATACAATCAGTGCTTCTGTACCACCAGAGCAAGAATATACCCGCGAGCTAATCGCGGATTTAGCAGATCTGTTTCGTTACCAATTATGGGCGAGTAATCAGGAGGTAGTGCCCCTAAAGGTGGAGGTAGATTTTGTGAAGAAATACCTGAAACTGGAAAAGGCCCGCTATGGTGATCGTCTGGAAGTGTCTTTTGATGTAGAAGAGAAAACGGAAGATGCTCCGGTTATCCCGATGTTGTTACAGCCTTTGGTGGAGAATGCGATCCGACACGGAATTAGCCCACTGGTTAATGGAGGTAAAATCGAAATCAATGTCTCACAGACAAATGGCCATGTGAACTTACAGGTGAAGGATACAGGCGTAGGTTTTTCGACGGAAGAAAACGGACAGAACGGCCATGGAATTGGTTTGCGAAACACCCGTCGGAGGCTGCATTTACGCTACGGTACCGAGCTAGAGGTGCAACCCAATGAGCCACAAGGAACTAATATTTCTTTAACCATCCCCAGAGAACAGTATGATGTTAAAGGTAGTCATAGTAGATGATGAGGCCCCCGCTCGGCAACTACTTCGCCAGTATTTGGATGCCCATCCAGAACTGGTGATTGTTGGAGAAGCTAACAATGGTGTGGATGCTATCAAGGTGATTCAGGAGATGCGGCCTGACCTGCTCTTTTTAGATGTACAAATGCCAGGCTTAACGGGCTTAGAGGTCTTAACGCACCTCGATGAGTTACCCTTGATCATATTCTCAACTGCCTATGATCAATATGCTTTAAAGGCTTTTGAGTTTCATGCGGTTGATTATCTCCTCAAGCCGTACACTCGCGATCGCTTTGAGACGGCGATCAAGCATTTGGATTCGCGCTTGCAGAAGCCTCAAGAAGCAGTTCGCACCCTTACTCAGGCAATGGTCGATGAGCAAGATCCAAACACTTACCCCATGAAAATTCTGGTAGCCAAGGGGAATAAGTTGGTAGCAGTGAATGTCAGTGATATTCAGTGGATTGGTGCTGATGGCGACTATAGTAGCCTGATCACCGCTAATGGTCGTTTCCTTAGTCAATATGGAATTGGGCAGTTAGAAACGAAGCTAGATCCTGCCAACTTCCTCCGTGTGCATCGCTCTTCCATAATTAACCTACAGTATGTGCAGGAGCTCTTTCGAGCAGGGCATACCTACGATGCTAAAATGCAAAACGGTGATGTGGTTAAGGTAAGTCGTAGCTACGCCTCGAAGGTGAAGGAGATTATATTTTGATTTGAAATTTTCCCCTTAGGTTCTTTTGGAATGTGAAACGCCTTGTTCACGGTCTACTTTCTATACAAGGCGCTGTTTTCTAGGTAGCCAAACACAGCTTCCGGTACTAAGTATTGCACGGATTGCCCTTCCTTGATGCACTTCCTAATATAAGAAGCGGAAATCTGCATTAGGGGTGCCTCCCATATCTGCACATTGTCATGTTCGGCCAACGCTCCTAAATCATAACTCGGACGCTGGTAAACGTAGATCGAGAAGTCACGTAGGATCAGCTCGTAGTTTTTCCACTTGTGCAGGGTGGCCAGATTGTCGCCGCCCATGATCAAGGTGAATGATCGCTCAGGATACTTTTCTCGTAAATACGTCAGCGTGTCTATCGTATAAGAGGGCTGAGGCAAGGAGAATTCGATATCAGAGGCCCGTAGATTAGGGTTGTCTCCAATGGCTAAGCGGACAAGGTGTAGGCGATCGTGGTCGCGGGCTAAGCTGCTTTTGGCTTTGTGCGGATTTTGAGGGCTCACTACTAACCAAACTTCGTCCAAATCGGTCTGCGTGGCCATGAAATTGGCAATGACCATATGTCCGACGTGTACGGGGTTGAACGAACCAAAAAATAGACCAGTCTTCCGCATTTTATTGCTCTTCTTTTTCCGCTTCCGGTTCCAGGATTTCTTCCGAAGAATGAAGTGTTCCAGAGTCTGGCTTGTGATCGATGCGCCATTGACCATCTTCCAGGCTGAGTAGGTAGGCTTCCGAATAGCGCTCAAAGCCATCGTCGATCACGCCTTCACATCGTGCACTTAATTGATCATCGCTATGGACACATTTGATGGACTCAATGCTCAACTGCCCACTATCGACTGGGGTTTCTGCAGCTTCGATTACGGCTGAAAGTGCATCAAGGTAGGCGATAGCAGCAGGAGTGCACAATGTTTTTGCTTGCTCTATGTCTCCACTATACAGCCATTGCACATATTGATCCACGACCTCTTCTGGCGTCAACTCGGTTGTCCCACTTTGGCAAGCCACCAAAAATAAAGGCAGAATCCAGCTGAGTTTCTTTACCAACCGGATTCTGCCTTTTGTGCGTATAGTTCTATTATGCAAAGTAAAGGTCTAGTTGCTTAGCATTACTGGCATTACGAGCATGAGAATTTCTTCTCCGTCCGTTTCTTCTGTAGGTAGAAGAATACCGGCCCGTGTTGCTGAACTCATCTCAATCTTTACTTCATCCGACTCCAAGATGCCAAGCATCTCAACCAGGAAGCGAGCGTTGAAGCCGATGGTTAATGGCTCACCGTCGTAGGCACAAGTCAATTGCTCTGTTGCTTCATTAGAGAAGTCCAGGTCTTGAGCCGATACGGTCAAGCTGCCTTCACTGATGTTCAAGATCACCTGGTTAGTGGTCTTGTTAGCGTAGATCGCAATCCGCTTCAAAGAGTTCTGGAAGTCGGTTCGTGAAACCGTCAACACGTTTGGATTATCAACCGGGATAACGGCGTTGTAATCTGGATAACGCGCATCAATCAGGCGACAGATCAACTCTGTGTCTCCGAAACTGAAGAATGCATTCGCTTTATTGAAGGAAAGTTTCACCTCATCACCATCGGACATGGCACTCTTCAGGAGGTTCAATGCTTTCTTAGGAACAATGAAGCTGGTTGACACTTCGCTCACTACATCGCTAAAGGCGTATTTCACTAATTTGTGAGCATCGGTGGCTACCAGGATGACCTTGTTGAAGTCAACTTGGAAGTACACACCAGTCATAGCTGGGCGCAGCTCATCAGAGCTAGTTGCAAACAAGGTATTATTAACCCCTTGAAGAAGTGTTCTAGAAGGAATGGTTACCGTATCAACAGTATCTGCTTCTGGCACTTTGGGGAAGTCTTCACCATTTTCACCTGCCAACTTGTACTTACCGTAGGCAGACGTGATTTCTATACCGAAATTGTTATCGTCCACGGTGAAGGTAATCGGCTGTTGGGGCAGTGCTTTCAGGGTTTCCAGCAGTATTTTTGCGGGAACTGCTACGGTACCATCTTTGTCTGCCATTACCTCCAGAGAGGTAATAATGGAGGTCTCCAGATCAGTAGCGGTGATGTAAAGTTGGTTGTTCTCAATACGGAAAAGGAAGTCTTCCATAATGGGAAGTACAGGGTTGGAGCTAATGGCTCCTCCCGCAACTTGAAGCCGCTTCAGCAGATCGTTAGAGGATACGCTAAATTTCATAAGTAAGGATAATGGTTATACCAAAAAACAAAAATACAATTAAAAAGGTGATTCGCTCGACTAAGATGTTAACAAATTGTGGATAAGTGCTGTTGATTTATTTTATCAATAGCTTTGCTGCTGTAAAGTGAAAAAAGTCTATGCCAAAATCTGTGCCTCCTCCCATATTTCCGGTCGGAAATGTTGTGCTTCCCAAGGTGGAAATGCATGTGCTGGCCAATGGCCTAACCTGCTATCATATCAATAGAGGTACGCAGGATGTGGTCCGGGTGGAATTTGTTTGTTGGGGCGGTCGGCCATTTGAACGCCACCCGCTGGTAGCACGAGCTACTGCAGCCCTGTTGAAAGAGGGGACCGCACAGAGAAATGGTAGCGCTATCGCCGAACATTTCGATTACTATGGTGCGGGCCTAAGTGTGCCTTTTCAAATGGATACTGGCAACTTAGCCATGTTCGCGCTTGCTCGACAGCTGCCGAATGTTTTGCCCGTTTTTTTAGAGATTCTTTGCGAGCCCCGATATGCTGCTGCCGAACTACAATCGTATCAGCGTCGGAAGAAACAAAGCCTACGTGAGGATTTGGGTAAGGCCGAGGTAGTTGCTTATCGACAGATAACGGAATGCTTCTACGGTCCGACACACCCGTATGGGTACAATTCCTCCGAATCAACCTTCGATGATCTTCAGGTAGAATGGCTAAAGGAGCACCACCAGCGTTGTTTCCATGCGGGAAATGCTTTTGTATTGATCAGCGGACGCTTTGATGAAAAGACGGCCACCTATCTGCATGAGCAATTGTCGCAGATCCCAACGGGTGTAGCGGTGCAAGCCAGTGACTGGGCGATTCAAGCACCTGATCCGCAGACGATGCGCTTGTCACATGAGCCTGGAGGGCAAGCTGCCATTAGGATGGGGCGGCGTTTATTCGACCGTGTCCATGAAGATGCCAACGGGATGTACGTTTTGACGCAACTTCTGGGGGGCTACTTTGGCAGTAGGCTAATGGAAAATATCCGTGAGGATAAAGGCTACACTTATAATATTTCTGCCGCTTACGACACCCTGCGTTTCGATGGTACCTTGCAGATCGATACTGAGGTTAGTCAAGAGCACTTAGAGCCAACTATATCGGAGATTCATCATGAAATCCGAAGGCTACAAGAGGAGCTCGTTGGGGAGGAGGAATTGCAGATGTTGCGTAGCTATCTGATGGGCTCTTTTCTGACCATGATAGATGGTCCTTTCAATTGGGCAGAAACAGTACGAACACTCAAGGCTGAAAACCATGATATCGATGCCCTGCAGGGCTTGATCAATACAGTGAGAGAGATTCAGCCGGAAGAATTACAGCGTTTAGCTCAGAAGTACTTCCAGGCAGAGGATCTTTGGACCGTCATTGTGACTCCCTAATGCTATCGAATCCCCGATTTTCCGTGTGTTAACCCACTTTTTCAACATTTTTTGCGTTCTTTTGCTTGATGGCAAATATTCGCCTGAAATTGCTCGGGCCGCTACACAATTTTTATGTAATTTCGGCTTTTAGCTTTTGGACCTCGTAGGTACTGGAGAAGCACTTGTCGAAACTTAAGGAGAACAATTAATTAATGAAGCTATTTGGCTTATTCAAGCAGGAGTTGGCAATTGACTTAGGAACAGCCAATACCCTGATTATACAAGACGGAGAAGTAGTAGTAGACGAACCATCTATCGTCGCTTCTAATCGTCGTACGACAGAGACTATCGCTGTTGGCCGAAAGGCTATGCAGATGCACGAGAAAACACACGAAGAAATCAAAACTATCCGCCCACTCAAGGATGGTGTGATTGCCGACTTTAAGGCGGCAGAAAACATGATCGAGGGGATGATTCGGATGATCGGCCGTAAACGCCGATTCTTCACCCACCTGAAGATGGTTATTTGTATTCCATCTGGTATTACCGAAGTGGAAAAGCGTGCTGTTTTTGACTCTGCTGATCACGTAGACTCCAAGGAGACATATCTGATTTACGAACCTATGGCAGCAGCCCTGGGTATTGGCTTGGATGTTGAAGAGCCAGTCGGAAACATGATCATCGACATAGGTGGTGGTACAACCGAGATCGCTGTTATTGCTCTCTCAGGTATCGTTACTGATCAATCTATCCGTACCGCTGGAGACGAACTGACTACAGATATCATGGCGTATATGAAGCGCCAACATAATATGCTGATCGGTGAGCGTACCGCTGAGCAAATTAAGATTCACGTTGGTTCGGCCCTGCCAGAATTGGATGACCCACCAGAGGATTTTGCTGTAAATGGCCGAGATTTGATGACGGGAATTCCTAAGCAGATTACTGTTTCTTATCAAGAGATTGCTTCGGCTTTAGATGAGTCCATTACGGCGATTGAAGAAGCAGTATTACGTGCTTTGGAAGCTACGCCACCAGAATTGGCAAGTGACATCTACCGTACAGGACTATACCTGACAGGTGGGGGAGCACTGCTCCGTGGATTGGATAAGCGGATTGCGTCGAAGACTAAGCTTCCTGTGCATATTGCCGAAGATCCACTTCGTGCTGTAGTACGAGGCACCAGCAAAGCCTTAGCGGATACAGAGCGCTACATGCCGATCCTGATCCCTCGAGGTAGCGTCTAGATTCATTTGAAATAACATTAGCTAATGAGCAGTATACTCCAAGTCTTTACGCGTCAAGGAGCCTTTTTCCTTTTTGCTGCGTTGGAGGTGGTCTGCCTTTATCTGATCATTACCTATAATGAGCCGCAACAAACGATTGCGGAGTCTTCATGGTCGTTGTATTCTGGCCAGTTTAAGGAAAGGGCAGATGTTACGCGCCGCTATTTTTCTTTGGAGTCATTAAATGAGCAGTTGCGGGAGGAAAATGCAGAATTGCTCAGGCGACTTCCTAATGCATTCTATACAGAGCATATCGATAGTGTGCTAGTTGAGGCGGATAGTTTGCGTCAACGCTATACCTACATCGGTGCTAAGGTGGTTAACAAATCTCCCTTGTCGGGGAATATTACTTACGTGCTAGACCGAGGGTATATCCACGGAGTGGAACCGCATCAGGGGGTGATCAATAGCGATGGTGTTGTTGGGGTAGTTACAAAGGTGTCGCAACGGCACTGCCGAGTAATGGCGCTTACGCATCGGGATGTTCGATTGAGTGCTGGACTGCGAAAGAAACCCTTCTTCGGTTCCCTGCATTGGGATGGTGGCGATATCAGAGAGGCCGTTCTATCTTCAATTCCAGAGTATGCGGATGTGAAAATCGGAGATACTGTGGAGACAACTGGTTACTCCAATATTTTTCCTACCGGAGTCGCACTTGGGGTTGTAAAGGATACGGAAGCGCAGTCGGGAGATAATACGCTTGAGTTACAAGTGTCGCTGTTCAATGATTTCTTTCGGGTTGAAAACGCCTACATTGTACGCGACCTACTGAAGTCAGATTTAGATCAACTGGATACAGAAGAATAATGGATAAGGCGATTCAGAATAGTATTATTCGTTTTTTCCTTTTGTGGATACTTCAGGTGTTCTTCCTGAAGCAAGTCTACTGGGGTTGGGGGGGTGAGATATATCTGCAAATTCATTTGTATCCGCTCTTTATTCTTCTTTTGCCATTACGTACCCCTCGTAGCCTGACCATTATCACTGCCTTTATTCTTGGCTTACTAGTGGATTGGTGGTATGAGAGCCCGGGTATGCATGCTGGAGCATTGGTGTTTACGGCATTTATGCGAGCCATTGTGCTGCGCATTCTGACGCCAAGAGAAGGGTACAGCATCAAAAGTCATCCTACCAAACGGTCACTTGGAGCTAACTGGTTTTTTCAGTATGCAGCTTCTTTGTTAGCATTACATCTGTTCTTTTATTATTCTTTGGAAGCATTTACCTTCGTATATTTCAAGACTATTCTCTTCAAGCTAGTGTTTAGCTGGGTAGCGTCCATGTTGGTCTTGCTAGTCAGCGTTTACATATTTAATCCGGAAGCGTAGCTACCCCGGATCAGGTGATAAAACGGATACTGTGGCAGTAGATCATAACAAGAATCGAGGGAGCATTATTCAAGTGGTTTTTATCATCGCCACTTTGGTGATTATTGGGCAATTGCTCAATCTCCAGGTGTTTAACCAATCTTTCCAAGAACGAGCAGAGGTTGCTGGATCTAGTTCTCAGCTAGAATATCCATCTCGTGGGCTGATCTTTGATCGTAATGGCGAACTATTAGTAGTGAACAAGCCGATCTATGATCTCATGTTCATCTATAACCAATTTGAAGATCACGCCGCCAATTTTGATACCACTAAGTTCTGTCGACTGCTTGGAGTAACCAAGGAATATTTCATTGCTGCCTTAGATAAGAATTGGCGAGATCCGCGCTATTCAAAAGCAAAGGCAGAACCTTTCCTGACGCGTTTGCCACAAGAGCAATATGCAACCTTGCAAGAGAGTCTATATGAGTTTCCGGGCTTCATTGTGCAGGAGCGTAATGCACGGGCTTATCCACACCGCAGTAGTGCTCACTTACTAGGGTACATTGGTGAGGTAGGACCCAAGTTGTTAGAAGATTCGGCGCATGTCTATAATGTGGGTGATTACACAGGAATCTCTGGCTTGGAACGAGAATACGAAGCTAACCTACGTGGAACGAAGGGTATACGTTTAGTGGAGAAAGATATTTACGGGAGGGTAATCGGAAGTGTTGAAGGTGGCGATAGAGATGTAGATGCACTGGCAGGCGACGATTTATTCTCTACCATTGACCTAGAGTTGCAGACTTACGGCGAGGAATTAATGCAAAATAAGATTGGTAGTATTGTTGCCATTGAACCAGCCACTGGTGAAATCCTGGCGATGATCAGTACTCCAACCTATGATCCAAGCTTGCTCGCCTTTGGACCTGAACGAGGGAAGAACTATGCTGCTCTTCTACAAGATTCACTGCAACCGTTCTTCAACCGTGGCATCCAAGCGGAGTATCCTCCGGGATCGTTGTTCAAGCCCTTGGTGGCCCTAATTGGTATGCAGGTGGGGACGTTACATTCGCAGCGTGGTATCAGTTGTCAAGGGGCATATTTCCTAAATGGAATGCGGCTAACGGGCTGTCATGGCCATCCGTATTGCAAGGATGTGGCTACGGCTATTCAGCACTCTTGTAATGCCTACTTTGTAACGGCGTTTCGCGAGATCATTGATCGCTTTCCAGATGAACGTACACCACGGGAAGGACTTACCGATTTCAATTCATACCTCTATAATTTCGGGATGGGTAAAGCACTTGGCATTGACTTTCCTGGAGAAAAGGGTGGTAACGTCCCTGGGCCTGCTGTTTACGATCGGGCCTATGCGCAAGAGACGGGCTGGAAGTCAGTCTGGCTGCGTTCTTTAGGTATCGGCCAGGGCGAGTTGTTGACCACTAATATCCAGCTAGCTAATATGGCAGCGGCTATTGCCAACCGGGGTTATTATTATACGCCCCACCTTACTCGCTCCTTCCGGACAGCTAAAGGGGACGAACGCATTGCCGAAATGTCATCTGAAAGACATGAAACGGGTATTGATGCTCAGCATTTTGAGCCCGTGATCGATGGAATGGAAATGGTAGTACGAGCAGGTACTGCTCAGGCCGCTTTTATTCCAGATATACCAATTTGTGGAAAAACCGGTACAGCGGAAAATAATCAACGTGGCGGACAGGACCACTCTATTTTCTTCGCCTTTGCTCCAAAGGAGAATCCCCAAATAGCCATCGCAGTGTATGTGGAAAATGGCGGCTGGGGTGGTAGTTATGCGGCTCCAATTGTAAGCTTAATGATTGAGCGTTACATCAAAGGAGAGATCAGCTCAAACCGTAGATGGCTAGAAGAGCGAATGTTTAATGCAGACCTGATTGGTCGGCAGCCCTAAAAGATGAAATAATGATCGTATCAGCCATTGTGGCGGCAGCACAGAATCAAGTAATTGGTGATGGGAATGATATTCCCTGGCGTTTGTCTTCAGATTTGAAGTATTTCAAGAAGGTTACGTCTGGCCATCATATCATCATGGGTCGTAAGACCTTTGATAGTATTGGAAAGCCGTTGCCTAAACGGACTAATGTAGTCCTTACGCGCGATCTGATGTATGCTGCAACAGGAGTTGTTGTTGCGCACTCGATTGAGGAAGCTTTGAGCATAGCTTATGATAATGGGGAAGAGGAGGTCTTCATAATCGGGGGCGGCCAGATTTATGAGCAAAGCCGTCCGTACTGGGATAAAGTCTATCTCACACGGGTAATGGCCAAGCCGGAAGGAGAAGTTCGCTTTCCAGAATTGTCAGCAGATGAATGGGAATTGATCAGTGAAGAACCACATTCTGCTGGCGAGCGGGATGAACACGATTACACGTTTGAGGTTTACACTAAGAAATAAAACTGCTTAAGACTATGAATAAGCTACACCTAAGCCTTCTGGCTATCGTTCTGGTATTTATGGCTTGTGAATCTAATGCACCAGCCGATACCACTTCCGACGGCCCGACTCTGGCGGAATACTTCGATAATACCGGACGTGATGACGTAATTAGTGGTGGCATTAAATTGATTCCAGTAAATACGCCAAGTGGTACGTTTAATGTGTGGACAAAGCGCACCGGAAATAATCCTACTATTAAGGTGCTGTTGCTACACGGTGGCCCCGGGGGAACCCACGAAGAATGGTTGGCTTGTGATAGTTACTTTCCTGGAGAAGGAATCGAGTATTATTACTACGATCAGTTAGGATCTCATTACAGTGATCAGCCGGAGGATAGTACGCTTTGGCGTACGGAGCGTTTTGTAGAAGAGGTGGAGCAAGCCCGTCAGGCCTTGGGGCTTACATCTGATAATTTCTATCTGATGGGGCAATCCTGGGGAGGTATTCTAGGAATGGAATACGCATTGAAATACCAGGCGAATCTAAAGGGATTGATCATCTCTAATATGATGGCGAGCTGTCCTGAATATGGAGCTTATGCTATGGAGGTGCTTGGACCTCAGATGGATCCTGCTCTATTCGAAGAAATTAAGGCCTTTGAAGCTGCTGAGGATTTTTCTAATCCTCGTTACATGGATATCCTTGTCAATCACCATTATACGGAGCATGTAATCCGTTTCCCCGTCGAGGAATGGCCTGAGCCTGTTAATCGCCTCTTTGGTCACATTAATCCAGACGTATATGTGCCTATGCAGGGGCCGAGCGAATTCGGTATTCGTGGTTTGTTAGCGGATTGGGACGTCAAGGACCGCCTTAAGGAAATTGAGGTGCCCACTCTCGTGATTGGCGCTGCGCACGATACGATGGATCCTGAACATATGGAATGGATGGCAAACGAGGTGCAAAATGGTCGATACCTACATTGCCCCAATGGCAGCCATTTGGCTCAATACGACGATCCAGAGCATTACTTCCCCGGCGTCATCCAATTCTTTAGGGACGTTGACGGAGGCACTTTTACAGCGGCAGAGTAAGTCTAAATTACAAGTCAATTTCTAGCCAAACTGGGCAGTGATCACTATGCACTGCATCTGGGCGGTGATGTGCATCCTTGATCTTGTCTACAAGGTTGTCAGAGACCGATTGGTAGTCGATCCGCCAGCCTTTGTTATTGGCACGAGCATTGGCGCGGTAACTCCACCAGCTGTATTCTACTTTTTCTGGAGAAACATGCCGGAAGGCATCGGTGAAGCCATCATTGAACCACTGGCTTAACCATTCGCGTTCGTCTGGAAGGAAGCCTGACGACTTCTTGTTCCGAACTGGATCGTGGATGTCGATGGGATGGTTGGCAATGTTATAGTCACCAACGATTATCAACTTCGGACGTTCTTTACGCAGTTCATTGATCCAGTTGTGGAAGTCTGCCAAGAACTCCATCTTGAAGTCCTGACGAACGTCACCTGAGGTGCCCGAAGGGAAGTAGCAATTCAGTAATGTCCAATCGCCAAAGTCGGTACGGATAATACGACCTTCGCTATCGTATTTTTCAATGCCACAACCAGCAACCACTTTGTCAGGTTGATGGCGCGTCATTGTAACAACGCCACTATAGCCTTTTTTCTCAGCAGAGTGCCAGTGATGTTCATAACCCAGGGCTTCAAAAGGAGCCATGTCTACCTGTTCGAGCATGGCCTTTGATTCCTGTAGGCATACGATATCAAAATTATTCTCTGCTAGCCATTCTGCTAGGCCTTTTCGGGCTGCTGCCCGAATACCGTTGACGTTGTAGGATACGATCTGCATGCGGCAAAAGTACGTATTTTACTGTAGCCAACTCTCTCTATCCAAGCTCCGAAATTGAATAGCTTCGGCTAAATGTTCAATCTTAATCTCCGGGCTATTGCTAAGATCAGCGATTGTGCGTGCTACCTTAAGGATACGATCGTAAGCTCTGGCTGACAGCTGTAGTCTTTCCATAGCTTTTTTAATGAGTAACGTGCCTGGTTTGCTGATTTGGCAGACCTCTCTCACCATCTGGCTTGGCATTTGAGCGTTAGCATAAATGGCTTTGTTATCGGCAAAGCGTTGTCGTTGCAACTCACGAGCATTGGCTACCCGGGTTCTGATATCTTCACTTTGCTCGCTAGGTCTGATCTGACTGGAAAGTTCGTCGTAGGATACGGGAGTAACTTCCACATGAAGATCAATACGATCCAATAGAGGCCCACTTATTTTGTTGAGGTATCGTTGGACGGCTGTTGGAGCGCAAGCACAGTCTTTTTCCGGATGATTGTGATAGCCACAAGGGCAAGGGTTCATTGAGGCTACCAACATGAAGCTAGCGGGGTAATCTACCGTCACACGTGCTCTTGAGATAGTGACACGTCGTTCTTCCATGGGCTGGCGCATCACCTCTAGTACGCTTCGTTTAAACTCAGGAAGTTCATCCAGGAAGAGCACACCATTATGCGCTAGGCTGATCTCCCCAGGGTTCGGGTGCGAACCGCCGCCTACCAGCGCCACATCACTAATGGTATGATGTGGTGCTCGAAAAGGACGTTGCGTAATAAGAGCTGAACCATTGGGTAATGTTCCGGCAACTGAGTGAATCTTCGTTGTTTCCAACGCCTCATGTAAGTTAAGAGGAGGTAGGATGGTTGGTAAACGCCGAGCCAGCATTGTCTTTCCTGCTCCAGGAGGACCTATGAGTACCACATTATGGCCTCCTGCCGCAGCAATTTCTAAAGCCCGTTTGATATTCTCTTGCCCACGAACATCTGCAAAGTCGACATCGTATTTACCCTCATCGGCAGCAAATTCATCTCGTGTTTCCACAAAGGTAGGTTGGAGTTCGAGTTGACCATCAAGGAAGCCAGCTGCCTCCGCTAAGGTGTTTACACCATAAACTTTAATGTCGTTGACAATTGCTGCTTCGCGCGCATTGGCCTTAGGTAGAATAATACCTTTGAATTTTTCTTTTCTTGCCTGAATGGCCATGGGTAGTGCACCGACGATAGGACGAAGACTACCATCTAGTGAAAGCTCCCCCATAATAACATACTGGTCGAGTTGCTCAGCCGCAATTTGGCGAGAACCTGCTAGGTAAGCTAAGGCAATGGGTAGATCGTACGCGGCTCCTTCTTTACGGATGTCAGCCGGTGCTAAATTCACGATAGTTTTTAGCCGGATAACCTCGAAACCACTGTTTTTAAGGGCGGGCTCCATTCGCATCATACCCTCCCGAACGGCATTGTCAGGTAGTCCCACTAAATGGTAAAACTGCTTTCCGTCGAAACCGGCATTACCCCCAGTATTTACTTCTACGGTAATGGTTTGCGCATCAACGCCCTGGACGGCGCTGGCAAAGGTTTTAACCAACATATTGAAAAGACTTAATCAAGTTATACAGGGTCATAAACCGATGAAATGAAGAAGTGGAATCGCTGATTGTAGGAAACCCTGATTGGGAATAACGCTGATTATAGGAATGGTACCTCTGAATAGTATCAAAGATACGGAATTTTCCGCTGGCCAGAGGTGGGAAAGAATGGAGTTTGATAGTACACATTAGATATCTATTTAGGCTTGATGGTGGTGGGAAGAGAGCAAATTAGGGCAAGCCGCCTGCGGCGGGCCCACCCACCTTCCGGTTCACCAATAACCCTCTACCTACCTAAGGTTTTGGGCACACCGATCGTGCTTGATTCTTGGCCTCTGTCAATATCAATCCGACCGTTCTTTCTACTCAGTACTTACATTCGATCAACGAACCGACTGAGTCCAGCATGTGTGATTGAGAGCCCTTTAGTAGAACTCCGTTTAGGCGAACTTGACCACATGTATGTCGTCGCCTCCGAGAAATCTAGATTAGCCAATCCAGATCAAGAGCACCTGCAGCCATTTGTTGATTACCCACTTTGACTGACAAGCACCTGCCTACTGCGGTAGAGATGGATCAACCCTGATTGCTTGAGCACCAAGTCTTGGCGAAAAGCGGCATCCATCGGCAATTGGCATTTACGCTGATGCGCTGCTCCTTTGTAGAGAACTGTGGGCGTCCTCTAGAAACAACTATGATTACAAACATCGGGGCCTGGTAGAAGAACTCAAAATTTTTCGGTTCCAATTTTTGACACCCATAATACTCCAGTACCAATGAGAAACGGCCCTAGAGTATACTCCAGAGCCGTTCTTGGTATCTTATAAGAGTAGGGGGTTAGCCCATCTCAGAAACTACTTCTTTTACCTGTGGAAGCATACGCTTTAACATGCCTTCGATTCCAGACTTCAAGGTCACAGTCGAACTTGGGCAGCCGCTGCAGGATCCTTGTAGGATTACCGTTACGATACCTTCTTTGAAGTGCTTGAACTCGATGTTGCCACCATCCATTTCGACAGCAGGCTTAACATACGTATCGATTAGCTCTTTAATCTTAGCTACGATCTCGGCATCATCTTCACTGTATTCATAGCTTGCGCCACGCTCAGCTTCGATAGCAGCCATTGCTTCAGCAAAACCTTCTTTGATAATTTCGCCGCCATCTTGCACGTAGCCCTTTATAAACTCTTTGAGCTTTAGCATGATGTCTTCCCAAGCGTAGTTAAACTCCTTGGTGACGGTTACGAAGTTGTTTGAAATGTAAACTCCCTTTACAAAAGGCTTGTCAAATAGTGCACTACCTAGTGCTGACCATTCGCGAGCCAGTTCTTCTTCTCTGAAATCAGCCGTGCCGCGGTATAACATGCGGTTGGTCACGAACTTTAATGACTCAGGATTAGGAGTTTGTTCCGTATATAATAGTACCGGACTTTTGGTAGCCGTGGTATTATCCATTGTTCACGTACTTTGTAGTCAGTTAATTGGACACACAAAAGTAACAACTGATCCTCGAATCGGTTGGATGCAATGCTCACTTATTTGGATTCTGTCTAAAAAAGACAATTCTCCAGGCTAAGCTTCTGCAATCAAGATGTACTGGTAGTTAAGCTCTGTATCGATTGCCTGTACGTTCTTGTAGCCGGCTTCATGAAGTAAATCTTCTACTTGATACAGTGGTGCTCGATGCGATCTTGGGCGAGGGCCAAGTGCAGTACGCTTACGCTTGAAGTCAACGATAACCAGTCGCCCTCCTTCCTGAATACAAGGTCTCAGCTTTTGAAGATAGGCCAACTTGTTTTCGATATACATGAAGGTGTTAACAATCAAGACAGCATCCACTTCTTTTACAGATAGGCTTGGAGCGTCTCTAGGAGTGAGGCGAGTTTCCAGACGAGGCTGAATATCGGCTGCTAACTCGAGAACCTTTGTACTGTCAATGAAGTCAAGGAAGTTCTGATCGATATCTAGAGCGATGACTTTTTCTGCCAAGGGAGTGATTCGCTTAGCAAAGAAACCTGGCCCTGACCCAATATCAGCAATCGTTTTATCCGACAAGTCGCCGTTGCCAAGTAGGCCAATGATAAGATTAGGGCGTTGCCACACCACTCGATCGGTATTCTCATAGGTGGCCTTGAATCCGTCTAGATCGAAAGAATCGACGCGTTCGCTTACTCGCTCGGGGGCGTTTGAGACAGGTTCGGTAGGTGTGGGGCTTTCATCTGGTGTACAGGACACCATGCCAATGGCGAGTAGGCATACCCAATAAAGTACTCGTAGATCAGGCATAAGTAGGTCGATAATTTGTGTAAAAATAGAAGTCCAGACTTAGCTCAACAAGTTTTTTAGTATTCCTTAACGTATCGGTATTATAGCCCTCTAACGTGAATAGTGGAAAATTAAAAAGTCCGAGCGCAGTATCTATTCAATTACTAGATAAAATTAATTGTCAATAATACCCATATAGGATACCGCATCTAGAGAACAAAAGTTCCAGGATTCGCATTCCACTATTGAAAAAGTTATCTAAACGCACCAGTGCTGCAAGATCATCAATTAGAAGGTTGGCTGAATAAAGGAAGAGCTTGGTTCGACGAACAAGGGTGGAAACCATTTCCTTTTCAGGAAAAAAGTTGGGCTGCTTATCTATCGGGACGAAGTGGATTGGTGAACGCACCTACGGGGAGCGGTAAGACATACTCCCTACTTATGCCGATTGTGCTCGAGTTCTTACAAGAGAAGCCTGAGCGGATAAAGCAGAAGACATACGGAGTACGGGCGATTTGGATAACCCCTATCCGAGCACTGACAAAAGAGATTCAGCAATCTGCTCAACGTCTCTTACAGGACCTGGATGTGGATTGGCAGGTGGCTATTCGTTCTGGTGATACGACTACTAGTCAGCGCAAGAAACAATTAACTACACCTCCAGAGATATTAATTACTACTCCGGAAAGTTTACATCTATTACTTGCTACCAAAGGATATGCCCGATACTTTCGCAATCTTAGGACGGTAGTTGTGGACGAGTGGCATGAGCTTATGGGCAGTAAGCGGGGTGTACAAATGGAGTTAGCACTATCTCGCTTACGTGGGCTGTTGCCGGAATTAAAAACCTGGGGGATATCGGCAACCATTGGCAATATGGACGAGGCCGTTGAAGTACTGTTCGGCCCCAACAGAGCAAAGGATGCATTGGTTATTCGGTCCAATATTCAAAAACGAGTTCGTATCCATACCGTACTACCAGACGAGGTGGAAAAGTTTCCATGGTCTGGGCACCTGGGCATTACACTTCTGGAGAAGGTGGTCCCCATTATTCAAAGTAGCCAGAGTACATTAATATTTACCAATACTAGGGCGCAGTGTGAGATCTGGTACCAACGCCTCTTGGATGTAGTACCTGATTTGGCGGGCATTATGGCAATGCACCACGGATCGATTTCTAGAGAGCTTCGTGATTGGGTAGAGACTGCGCTCCATGAGGGGCAACTCAAAGCAGTGGTCTGCACTTCTAGTTTAGACTTGGGGGTAGATTTTCGCCCCGTAGAAACAATTGTCCAAATCGGCAGTGCCAAAGGAGTATCCCGTTTCCTGCAACGTTCTGGCCGAAGTGGACACCAGCCGGGGGCGGAGAGTGTTATCCATTTTGTGCCTACTCATTCCTTAGAGATATTGGAGGGCCCCGCGCTTCGGCAAGCGGCTAAGGAACAACAATTAGAATCGCGGATCCCATATATTCGGTCCTTTGATGTGTTGGCGCAATATTTGGTCACACTGGCTGTTAGTGATGGCTTTCATCCAGCAGAAATCTTTGATGAAGTAAAGCAGACCTTTTGCTACCAAAGTATTAATGCTGACGAATGGGCATGGTTGCTTGCCTTTATTACTACCGGTGGCAGCTCCTTGGGCGCTTACGATGAATACAAGAAGGTGGTCGTTGAAAATGGGCTATATAAAGTGACCAGTCTGCGAATTGCTATGCGACATCGACTTGGTATTGGTGCTATTGTTAGCGACGGGAGTTTGCGTGTCAAATTTGTATCCGGTGGTTATTTGGGGACGGTTGAGGAGTGGTTTGTTGGTCAACTAAAAGTGGGAGACACCTTTTGGTTTGCTGGGCGGAGTTTGGAGTTTGTTCGCATAAAAGAAATGACAGTGCTGGTACGACTCAGTCGAAGGAAGAAAGGCAAAGTGCCAGCCTGGCTAGGTGGAAATCTACAGTGGAGCAACCAGCTGAGTGAATTCTTACGCAAGAAACTAAATGAGGTTGGAACGGAATCTGAGGAGGTCGAATTAAAAGCTCTACGACCACTGATGGAGATACAGGCTAGCCGCTCGCGAGTACCTAATGATCGAGAGCTGTTGATAGAGTACTTTAAGGATAGAGAAGGCTATCACCTCTTGTGTTATCCCTTGGAAGGGCGTTTTGTTAACGAAGGTCTTGTGAATTTACTGTCTTACCGGATCGGGAAGCAACAGCCCATTACTTTTAGCATTGCCGTCAATGACTATGGTTTTGAGCTGCTCAGTGATCAAGAAATTGATATTCGAAGCTTAGTCCATGATGGTTTGTTTTCGCTAGAAAACCTCAGTTCCGATATTCAATCAAGTATCAATACTACAGAAATGGCCAAGCGTCGCTTTCGTGATATCGCTAGCATTGCTGGTCTTATTTTCAAGGGGTTCCCAGGCAAGCAAAAACGGGATAAGCATCTACAGTCGAGTGCACAATTGTTCTTTGAAGTCTTTACCGACTACGAACCCAACAATTTGCTACTACTCCAGGCTTTTGAGGAAGTCATGACCTTTCAACTTGAGGAGGCGCGCTTGCGTATGGCACTAGAGCGTATTAACAGCCAAAAAATCTGCATTGAATATCCACAGAGGCCAACACCTTTCAGTTTCCCAATTTTGGTGGACCGTCTTCGGAGTCGGATGTCTTCGGAGCGATTGGCGGATCGCATTGCCAAGATGAAATTAAAGCTGGAAACTTAAAAAAATGGTAGTGCACCAGATGTAAGGCTGGGTAGCTGAAAAATTGGACAGTACGTATTTTAAAGTGACTAAACGATAAAATACTAATGCACTGCCCAAAATGTCTTTGTCGAAAGATA
>CAJXOS010000080.1 GCA_913057725.1 uncultured Lewinella sp. | reverse complement strand
GTTAGTTGGTTAGTTGGTTAGTTGGAAATTATGGGTTTTGCTTTTTTGGCCTGGCTGTTGCTTGTTTAGATTATTTGTAAGTGAACTTACCATAATCACCTGGTTTCTCACTCGGAAAAGCTGTAGATTGTCTACGAGTCCCAAAACCCTTCAATATGAATACGAAACGCTACTCTTTCTGTCTTCTTACAAGTCTTCTACTTCTCGGACTGAGCCCATCATTATTTGCCTGTAGTTGCAGTGAATTTCCAAGTTTCTGTACCAGCCCAGTCTTTGACGATCTGCTATTGGTAGAAGTACTTGGTCACCAAGCTGCTCTTTACGAAGGTTTTGAACAGGAGTACTTCACGCAAGTTCGTGTGATTCGAGATTTAGATGGTGTAGGCTACGCAGATACTATCAGTCTAGTGAATCAGAATGGCCTGAACTGCAATGGTGATATTTACAATACAGAGATCGGCGACTCTGTAATCGTGAGCCTTCCCTTTGCAGAAATCAGTGAATGGCCCGAAGAATTAGAAAACGTTCCCCCTTACCCTACCTATGACCTCTTTGGCTGTGGCACGTACTTTCTACATGTCAATAATGGTTGGCTCGGTGGAGGCGTTATGGCAGAGGTTCGCTTAGATGACTTCCTAAACGATCCCTTTAATAATTGTCCGGTTGTCAGTTCCACTGAAGAGGTAGAGAGCTTTAGTCAAGTACAAGTAGGTCCGAATCCCGTGCATGGAGAACTCAGAATCGTCAACCTGAGCGAAGTGGAGATTGAGTTTCAACTGTATACACTACAAGGGCAACCACTGGGTAGCACCACGCTTCAAAGCAGGCAAGCTGACGATTTGCCAATGAGAGATTTACCCGCTGGCGTCTACGTACTTCGCCAAAAGGCTGCACTAGCCGAACAGAGTCGCCTTATCGTAAAGATGAATGAGTAATTAAGCAGACCGTTCTGCCTCTGCCAGCATTTCACGTACTCGATTATTGTACGTATCGGCAGCCATCAAGTCTTCCATACTTAGGTGCATCCGATAACGCCAGTAGTGTTGTGGATTAGCTGGTACGTTAATCCGTTCTGCTGCTGGGTCCGGGTGACGCAGATCTCCATCAATCGCTAGAATATCTTGGAGTGGGAACACCGTCCACATGGTAGGCCAATTCAAGTGTTGTAGAATGATGGCCTCCGCCAATTGAGGTGTACAGGTATCTGGACCATCTCCCCACCAGCCCAGCTCTCGATTGCAGAATCGCTGTCGGCGATCAGGAGTTTCTTCCTCCCACCACAGGCGAATGGGCGACATGTCATGCGTACTTGGGCTACACACCGACCAGTAAGGAATATCGTTTGGATGCAGGAATTCTGTTTGCGGGTTCTTCGCCATCCGCTGGATTTCCAAGGAGAGGATACCCAGGTCTTTCATCACATCAGGTACACAAGCAGGTACCATCCCAAGGTCCTCGCCACAAATCAGCATGTTGGTAGCTTCCTTCATGGCAGGTAGCTTAGTCATCCCCTTGCCACGCCAGAATTCTTCTTGTCGGTTATAGAAGTAATCGTTGTACATACCCACCAGTTGGCCTTGCGTGTAGCCATCCAAAAGACGGAAAGACCAGGTTTTCTGCATATCGATCCGCGGGTGGAACTGACTACCACCGCTGCCAGGTACTTCAAAAAACAGCACATTACTCACCAAGGAGAATAGCCGCTTCTTGAGGTGCTCTTGATCCTGTGTTAGTGTATCCAATATCTGACGCTGAGTAGCGTAGTCCGCTCGCAATTGAAGACGGTCATGGAATGGCTCAAGGAAGTTATCCAACACGTACTGAGCATCCGTATCAAAGATTTGATGGACAAGCTCACGGGTAATGAACGGTCGACAGAAACGATCAAAATCGAAGTAGACCCCGCGCTGATAGAATTCATCGAGCTGAATAGGGAGGGCTGGATTAAATCGTCCCATGATCCCTTCAACTTGCTCAAAAGGTGTTTCCCAAATGCGGAAGAACCCAAGGATATGGTCAATGCGGAAGGCATCAAAATATCGGCTTAGCTGGGTAAAACGTTGCTTCCACCAGCGGTAGTCCGTCTTAGCCATTTCCTCCCAATCATATGTAGGGAAGCCCCAGTTTTGCCCCTCGGTAGCAAAGTCGTCTGGTGGCGCACCTGCCTGACCTGCCATGTTGTAGAGTTCTGGCTCTACCCAGGCATCTGCGCTATAGCGATAGATACCAATTGGGATATCTCCCTTGAGTACTATCCCTCGTTCACGCGCATAGTCACTGGCGCCAGCAAGCTGCTTGTCGAGATGGAATTGGAGGTAATAGTGAAAAGCTACTTCCTCGTAGGACTTGCTCTTAGGATCGGTTAGTTTGCCAATCTCTTTGTCGTCATATTTTTGATGAGACTCCCATTCATTAAAGTTGGCCGTTCCGTACTTATCACGGAGGAAACAGAAAGCAGCATAAGGGCGTAGCCAATGCTCATTCTCCGAGTAAAAAGCCTGGAACGCATCACTCTTGATCCATTTTGCCTTAGCTTTCTTGTATACCTTTCGGGCGTAGTCAACTTTGAAAGTCGTAGTCGCTTCGTAATCTACTTCGGGCAACGCATTCAGTTCCTTCCTTTTCTTTTCGAGGCTTGCCTTATTAATGGTGTGCTCTAGCTCATCAATGCTGAGATAGAGTGGGTGCAGCGCAAAAACGGAGATTGCAGCATAAGGGTAGGAATCAACCCAAGTCTTCTTAGCCGTTGTATCATTCACCGGCAGGATCTGCACCATCTGCATTCCTACATGCTTTGCCCAATCTACGAGCATCTTAATATCAGAGAACTCGCCACAGCCAAAGCTCTGTGCAGTACGCAAAGAGAATACGGGCATTGCAACACCAGCACCCTTCCACTCACCGCCAGGATAGCCGAAATCAACATCGGTTTTCACTATCAATTCTGCTCCATAAGGAACAGCATAAGTGCGATTATTTCCGGTCTCCCATTCGACCGCAGCTTTGGTCTTAGGATCAATCAGTACGTATTTGTACTCGAGGCTCTGACCAGGATTCAACATGACGGAACCCTTCCATAGCGGATAATCAGCACTACCCAACAATAGGGCTTCATCAGGCTGCCAATTGCCAAGTTTCTTGGTGTTTCCCACAATTGCCAACTGCAAGTGAGAAGGCACCCTCACCTGATGCATTTGGAACTGCACCTTTACTTTTCCCTTTTCTTGCTTGCACGCTGGTGCTTTTCTCGCTTTGGCCGGTTTAAAGATCACGTCTTCAAAAGCCGATGCCTGCAGCGCTGTTTGGCTTGCCCAGCAGTCTGCCAGTTATCTTCTAAAAGGATGGCATTTCCCTTCACTTTTTTGATCGTCCGATCCACTGCTAGTTCTTGTACGAGACTACCGTCTTCCCCTCGCACTTCATAACGATACGTTAGAGACGAAGGAAGCTTCGGTACTTCTACCGTGGCTTGCCAGATATCTGCATCAGTATAATCTAATGTAAGGTTATTGAACGGCTCGAAACTAGAAACAACGTACAACCGCTGTCCCCAGCGTGTCTTGTAATGGATCGAAAAGCGAATCTGCATGAAAGGCGAATTTAGATACCAGGCTCAAATATAGGGTGAAGTTTCCTTTGATGTAAGCTTTGCAGAAGTTTTACCACATTCCCTATCTTAAAGTCTGCATAGATGATCTATTCCGGCAGGAAAATCATCAGCAAACTTACTTTTAAGAGACTAGTCAGGTATGAAAAATGCAATTCTTTCCCTTGCCATCCTTCTTGGCATTACCACCTCTGCCAACGCACAAATTAAAGCCCTGGTCGGCGGTACGCTAATTGACGGTTTTGGTGGACACCCGATTCACAACAGTGTTATTCTTATCGAAAATGAACGGATCATCGCCGTTGGCCATCAAGGCAACGTAGAGGTTCCGGCGGAGGCCGAAGTCATTTCAACAGAGGGGATGAGTGTGCTTCCTGGCCTCTGGGATATGCACGTGCACCTCATGATAAATGGCCACGCAGATTATGCCCACTGGGATACCGCCTATATAGACCAACTGGGAGATATCATTATGCCTGCCTCGGCACACCAACTACTCATGGCTGGCATAACCAGTGCCAGAGATTTGGGAGCCCCGCTCAAGGAGAGTATTGAAGTGCGCGACCGAATCAATAATGGAGAGATTCCTGGTCCGACCATGTACATGAGTGGGCCATTTATCCAACATCAACCCTATCCAGGCACGGAAGCTTTCAGGTGGGGGGTCTCCAGCCCGGAGGACGGACGCAAAAAAGTCAGAGAATTAGCCGCGGCAGGTGTAGACTGTATAAAGCTTATTGATCAAGATCAGATGACGATGGCTGAAGTAGAGGCAGTCGTGGATGAAGCCCATCAGCATGGCCTTACGGTGGTTGCACATAGTCACCGCCCAGAGGAGATTCGGCGTGGCCTGGCGGCAGGTGTGGATTGCTTTGAGCACACCGGATTATCCTCCGCACCAGAGTATCCGGCAGATGTGATGGAGATGATCAAGGAGCGGACTGCACAGATGAATCTTGGTCCTTTGTACTGGACACCTACCGTGGAGGGCCTATACAACTATGAATACAAGCGGGATAACCCCGAAGAACTCGATAATGATTGCTGGCATCTAGGTCTGCCAGAATCCATTATTGAAGATATTGAGCAATCGATCCAATACCCAGGGCGTCTCCCCTATTTTCAATTGACGCCGTCTCGTCGTCCAACCTTAGAAAGAAAGGTGAAGCAACTGATCGAAGCGGGGGTGGTACTCTTGATCGGTACCGATAGCGGAATCCCGATGAAGTTTCATTGTCAAAGTACCTGGCACGAACTCGACGTATGGGTAAATGAATTTGATATTGACCCGATGTACGCCATTAAGGCTGCGACGTACTGGCCCGCAAAAATCATGGGGGTAGAAAGTGAATATGGGACTATTTCGGAGGGGAAATACGCGGATATTATTGCGGTAAAGGGTGATGTTCTTCGTTACATCAATATCCTGTCAGATGTAGATTTGGTGATTAAGCATGGCAAGCAAGTAAAGACACCTAGGCCGTAAGGTCTTTGGGGATGCTGAAGTGGAAGATACTTCCCTTTCCTTCTTCCGCCTCAACCCATATACGGCCGTCATGTTGTTCAACAAGCTTTTTGCAGAGTGCGAGGCCAATTCCTGTGCCTTCGTATTCTGCCTGCGTGTGAAGGCGCTTAAAGATCAGGAAGATGGTATCCTGGAACTCCTCTGCAATTCCAATGCCATTGTCCTCCACTGAAAAGATCCATTCTTCAGCGTTTTCGTGGAAGTACACGCAAATCTCTGGTTTACGCTGAGCATCGATGAACTTAAGAGCGTTGGCAATCAAATTCTGCAGTACCTGGCGAAGTTTAATTCGGTCGGCTACTATCGTATGATCAAACCTACTCCAGGCGATAGTGGCTTCGCTTTCCTGTATCTGTGATTGCAGATCTAATAATAGATCCTGACGAATGGTGTCTAACGCCACCGTTTCTAATTGACGCTTCTTAGTATTAGCACGGGAAAAAGCCAATAGGTCCTCGATCAGCATCTGCATGCTAACGGCACTTTGTGCGATAAAATCAAGGTACTCCTTTTCTTCCTCTTGGAGGCGCTCTGCAAATCGCTTCTCTAATAGGTTAGAGAAACTGACTATACTTCTAATTGGTGCACGTAAATCGTGAGAGGCGATATACGCGAAGTTTTCCAACTGCATATTACTCTCAATGTACGTCTGGAGCTCTCGGTTTTGGTCATTGAGTTGCTTAAGCTGCTGTTGAATGAGACGACTCTGTTTCATTCGGTCCGTCATATCATAGTGGACCCGGATCAGCAATCTTTTTTCTCCGATCTGGACTATCTGCTCGGTTGCCTCTGCATCGAAATAGAGGTTGTCACTGTGCTGTAGCCGGAGCGACTCCTTACTCTTTCCTTCTCGGTAAAGTCGATCGATAATTCTTTGAATAACATCTATGGATTTTTCACCACTAGGTTGATACTCAGGAAGCATTTTAGAAATAGCATCCACCGTGCAATAAACTTCGTCATCACTCTGGAACAGGTGCCGCATTCGTTCATTACGCAACATCAAAGTTGCCACTGGATTATCAACTGGGTGGAAGTCCGACACATCAATTACATCGATTCCTTCCCGAGCGTTACGAACTACAGATTGGTAAATGGCTTCTCGCTCCAACTGAATAGCCTGCGCCTTTTTAATGGCCATGATATCCAGAAATGTAATTAAGGCATACAGGGGTGTCCCTGAGTCATCGACGTGTAATTTGCCCCCGCCTCGTAGCCAGAGATAATCGCCACTCTTGGTGCGTACTCGAACCTGGTTAAAGTCGACCTCAAACTTCCCACTCAGCATCTCCATGACTTTCTCTGCATAGACTGGTTGGTCCTCAGGGTGGACTAGATTCAGGAGGCTATTCCCTTCATTCTCACCCCGGTCGTAACCTAGCATCGCATCAGCTTTAGCGGAATTCAATTGGATTTTTCCGAATACATCTACTTTGCAAATGCCTACCGGTGCTAACTCAATAAACTCCCGGTATCGTTGTTCTGATTCTTCTAGTGCTCGTTGTTGAGCCACAGAAGCAGAGTAATCGCGAAAAATCAGGTAAACAGAATCACCATGCTGAGGATTAGGCACCACTGTAACTTCACCGGGCAAATCCGTTCCATCAATGCGCTTGAAAAGTAATCGTAAACGCTGCGCATTGCCACTAGAAATGGCTTCATCGCGCGCTTCTACCAGGCAGGTAGCTGTAATCTGGCCGTCAGGTTGTGAGTCAGGGAAGATGGTAAAAAAGAGCGTTGTATCTAATTCGCCATTAGGATAGGCAAACATGGTACAAAATTGCTCATCTACCGCCAATAGTTCTCGCTGTTTATAGTCATACAGGCAACCTCCGCCAGGTAGGCTGAAGAGTAATTGCTGTAAGTCGTAGGTAGGTTTTGGATCTGAAGTTGGTTTGATGGCATTAAAACGAGCCTCCTCTAACAACGCCTCTGCTTGTTGAAGTTTCTGCTCCAGCTCTTTGATTTGAGCTGTCATTCTGTGTTGTTCGGAAGCGCGGAAAACTCCTATCTCTTCCTTACGGGAACGATCCATTTGTTCTTGTTCATCCTAATTCAAATAGGACCAAAACATTCAGGATTTCGGGGTATGCTCTAATGCTTTCAGGTCGAAAGTTTAAGGGAGGAATAGATCAAAAATATACTATTTACAGCACAACAAGGTGATAAGCGGTCAATAATTGTATCGGAACGGCCACAACTATAAAGCTAGTAGCTTCCTCCGAAAAGGGACAAATAATACTTTAGATAAAAAAACACCCAAGGAGGTAGGTCTTTTGTGAACGGTGTTTTCTTTAGAGTAATGGTGCTTCCCAGGTCGCAATGAACTTAGGAATAAACTGTTCCAAACCTATTAAAACGACAACTAACAATCTTCGGATAAAATCATTTTACGGCCTCAACTTGATACTGCATTTACTACTATTCTCAGCGCTATCACCCTGCCTGAAGGCGTAGGAGCACCCTAACATTCTATTGAGTACTCTGATGATCTAGGTGTCGACTACTACTGGCGTGTCCGCCCATTAACGATAGGACTAGATTGTAGCAATGCTGCCTATTCACCAACAGTAGATTTCTACCGAGATTTTTGCAATGTAAGTTCGACAACCACTATTCCAGAAAGCAGCTGGAAAATTGCTCCCAATCCACTATCAACCGGCCAAGACCTTTGGGTAGAATACCAGGCCGAAGACACCGGTTCACTGACTATCGAAATCTACAATGTACAAGGGGTTCGCATGGCTTTGCAACACTATGATTATCAGGCCGGCATCCATCGACTTCAAATCTCAAATCAACAACTACCGGCAGGTGTCTACTTCCTGAAGTTGGAAAATGCCAATCGATATGGTGTAAAACGTCTGGTGGTACATCGGTAATAGTGTAGTATATTACAGGTCACAAAATTATGTTTAGACGGATTCTAAATTTTCCGCTGAGCCCTTATTCTAAAGGGGTAAGCGGCGAAAAAATGTACATTTGTGACCCAGATTCCCTTCTGAGTTGTTCTCAGTAGTAACCACAGCTTATTAATAAATAAAACCAACTCACCGATGCCTTTTGATTTGGACATGATAGCGTCGATGTATAAGTCGCTTCCCGCTAAAGTCGAGGCTGCCCGCAAAATGCTGGGACGCCCCATGACACTGGCTGAAAAAATTCTGTACTCCCACCTTCACCCAGAATCACCGTTGCAAGAATATAAGCGAGGAGAAGACTATGTTTTCTTCTCTCCGGACCGCGTGGCAATGCAGGATGCAACTGCTCAAATGGCGCTGCTGCAATTCATGGTTGCTGGCCGCGATAAGGTTGCTGTTCCTTCAACAGTACACTGCGATCACTTGATTCAAGCGAAAGTAGGGGCAGAAACGGATTTGGCTGTAGCTAATGACGTGAACAAGGAAGTATATGACTTCCTATCTTCTGTATCTAATAAATATGGAATTGGCTTCTGGAAACCTGGTGCTGGAATTATCCACCAGATCGTTTTAGAGAACTACGCATTTCCTGGTGGAATGATGATCGGTACCGACTCACACACACCTAACGGTGCTGGTTTGGGTATGATCGCGATCGGTGTTGGTGGTGCTGACGCTGTAGACGTAATGGCCGGCATGCCATGGGAACTGAAGATGCCGAAATTGATCGGTGTTAAATTGACGGGTACTTTAAGTGGATGGACTTCAGCGAAGGACGTGATCTTGAAGGTTGCAGGTATCCTAACTGTAAAAGGTGGTACCGGCGCAATCGTGGAGTACTTTGGCGATGGCGCTAAATCTCTTTCTTGTACTGGTAAAGGTACCATTGGTAACATGGGTGCTGAGATCGGTGCAACGACGTCAACCTTCGGCTACGACGAAGCAATGGATCGCTACCTACGTGCAACTGACCGCGCCGAGATTGCTGATCTCTGTAACGGTATTGCGGAGCACTTGACGGGTGATGCCGAGTGTTACGCCAAGCCTGAAGACTACTTCGATCAAGTGATCGAGATTGATCTTTCTACGCTGGAGCCGCACATTAATGGTCCATATACGCCAGACCGTGCGTGGCCAATTTCTGAATTCGCTGCTGCCGTTAAAGAGCACAATTTCCCTCCAAAATTGGAAGTAGGTTTGATCGGTTCTTGTACTAACTCCAGCTATGAGGACTTGGATCGTGCTGCTAGCTTAGCACGCCAGGCGAAGGACAAAAATCTAAAAGTAAAATCCGAGTTTACTATCACTCCGGGGTCTGAGCAGATTCGCTTCACCGTGGAGCGTGACGGTATCCTGGATACATTCGAAGATATTGGTGGTGTTGTACTAGCTAATGCTTGTGGCCCTTGTATCGGTCAGTGGGCTCGCCATACAGACGATCCTGATCGTGCGAACAGTATTATCACCAGCTTTAACCGGAACTTCGCTAAACGTAATGATGGCAACCCTGCCACTCGCTCCTTTGTAGCATCCCCTGAAATCGTGACGGCGATGGCTATTTCTGGTGAAATGACCTTCAATCCACTCACTGATACCCTCGTAAACGAGAACGGTGAAGAGGTAAAACTAGACCCACCTACTGGTGTGGAGCTTCCTCCAAAAGGCTTTGAGGTTGAAGATGCTGGCTTCATTCCGCCAATTGCGGATGGAAGTGGTGTTAATGTAGTAGTGGCTCCTGGTTCAAATCGCCTGCAACTACTTACGCCATTTGAGCCGATCACTAACGATCAGCTACAAGGTATGCGCATCTTAATCAAGGCTAAAGGGAAGTGTACGACTGACCACATCTCTATGGCCGGTCCTTGGTTGAAGTACCGTGGACACTTGGAGAACATCTCTCAGAACTGCTACATTGGTGCGATCAACTACTTCAATGAAGAAGCTAATAACGTACTGAATGTAGAGACTGGCGAGTATGGCCCAGTTCCTACGACCGCACTATACTACCGCGATAATGGCATTGGTTCTGTTGTCTTCGGTGAAGAAAACCTCGGTGAAGGTTCTTCTCGTGAGCACGCAGCTATGGAGCCTCGCTTCTTGGGTGTACACGCAGTGATCGTTAAGTCGTTCGCTCGTATCCACGAGACCAACTTGAAGAAGCAGGGTATGCTAGCCTTGACCTTCGTTAACCCAAGTGACTACGATAAGGCTCGTCAGGATGATAAGGTATCAATCGAAGGATTCGAGAGCATGGCTCCTGGAAAGAACCTGACAGTGGTTCTAGACCACGCTGATGGTTCTCAAGACCGTTTCGAAGTAGCGCACACCTACAATGACGCTCAAATCGAGTGGGTACGCTTCGGTTCTGCCTTGAACAAGATCAAGTCTGATCTAGCGGCTGGCTAGATTAAGAATATGCCCACGCGATGAATCGCGTTAATGTAAGAAACACCTCTTGTCGGATTTCCGGCAAGGGGTGTTTTCGTTACAGCCGCCCCCTCAGTTGTCGAAGTGCTAACAACCAGGACTTCCCCTTAATGAATTCATAATAAGGCCAGGCCTCAGCTCCAAAGCTTCGGAAGAAGGGTTCTACCCCCGGTAAGTGACTCCCCTCAAAGTCGAAATGCGTTAGCCCTTGATCTTTAGCCCAACGAATGGCATGCCAAAGGAGGAGAGGTACGGCGCCGGATTGGCGGAGGGCGGGATCGCTGCCGAGCAGTAAGTTGTAGGCCTTAGTATCGTCATAGAGCAACAGCATGGCTGCATGAGGGTTGTTTGCTTCGTCTACTGCCGTCCACAATTGACAAGCCTGATTTTGATCGGCTGCTTTGTAAAGCTGCTCCACTTGATCGACACTCACTTGCCGCCCTACTCCACGATACAAAAAGACTTCATCGACTAAATGGAATAGGAGTTTCCAATCCTGGGATTCTTGTACCGCTACTATACCTTCTGCCTTTCGAATCTTATTACGAAGGGAGGGTTTTAAGTTCTTCCAGAGCTGAGTAGTGGACTTCCCTAAAGGCAAAACATAGGAGTAACGGACTTTCTGCTGCCACCCGAGCATTTGCCACGGAAGGCCATTTTCTAGACTATACGGCCAGCTGACCTTGTAGTAGTCGGCAGGAGGGAGTACTGCGTTTAGTTCCGTAAGAATACGATGAAGATGTGTATTTTTTTGTTGCTCCGTTTTCGCGCTTTCAGGTAAGTGGATGACTGGTCCTATTTGAGGACAAAGTGGCGGAGCCATCAATAGCAGTAGTCCCCAGCGTCTACGGATTTGAAATGGCAATAAAGCTTCCAACTGCCCTCCGCCGTTTCGGACTTCCACATACTCCCATCCCTGAGCTCCGCTTACGGCATCCAGGTACCAGCGTGGAAAGGGAAGATTGGAAGGCCAGTCGTTGACGGTCGTCCTCATTATCCTAAAATTGTGCTGAGTGTATCATGCATCTGCTTTCTAAGCTCAGAAATTCCAGTTTTAGATTTTATGCCATGATTTGGCTGCCCTAAGATGTGTATTAATTTTTGAGTGGCATCACTGGGCGATGAATAATTGTGTATGGATAGGTAGCCTTCAAGATCATCTGTCGAATAAAAAGCTGGAAGTAGAAGTGGTTTATTGTGAGCAAAAGCATCATAAACCCCACCGGACACTTTTGAACTTCCCAGGTACTCTTTAAACGGCCCAAAGTAGACTTGTTCTTTGAGCGGCAAAACTACCACCGTTGCACCTAACATGAGCGAATAGTACTCCTGCGTCCTAAGCGGCTCGTCATAAAACTGCACCTGTAAACTAGAAGACTGTTCAGCCAATTGTTCCCATTTTCTTTTGAAGGATTTAAATCTGCAATGTCCAAGAAAAATCAACTTCGTTTCTGTTTTGAAAGACGATAGCGATTGGCTAACCACTTGAAAAAGGGTATCGTAATCCCTATCTCTCGGTCTAATAGTGCCAGGAACAACAACCCTTCTCTTACTATTCGTTTGGATCGGAGCAGAAGGACTCTGATCCGAAAAACGCCAAACCTTGATCTTGTCTTCATTATAGCCAAGCTTTGCTGCCTGCCTGGCAAGTGAGGTATTTGGAACAAGTAAGATTGGTGTTCTAGATATCAACCGACGTCGATAAAAGGCTTGCCCGCTCAACCAGTATTTCACCAAGGTACCAATAGACTTCAATCGATTCGGCCAGCCTAATTCTGGGGCAAGCAGACTCCTCAGATTGTGCCCTACTAGCATCAAAGGAGTCACAGCAGGTATATGCATCAATCGATCATACCGTAATCCGGTAGTCACCCACAACACGCAGTCCGTTTCGGAAAGTCCGCTTAGTTTTTGTTTCAACCACTCATCAAAATCCTGTTCTGAATTGGGGTGGTCCAATGAAGCGGTCGGACAGGCTTCTATCACGCCCCGTAGATCGTGTTCTACGGAGGGTACCCGAACCCAACAAGCAATATTCTGATGAATCGTTGCTAGAACTGGCAACCATCGCTCCAGAATTTCATAGTGCTCATATGGTTCAACAATGACAAGCTTGGAACTAAGCATCCTGCAAAATTTGTATCAAGTTCCCGATCATTTTCTCAGCAGTGAAACGATTCTCGACAGACTTCTTCCCCGCCTGTGCCTTTTGTCTTCTCTCTTGAAGGTCAGTGTTTAAGACCACTTCTACAGTATTGGCGAGATCGTCGGCATCACCTGGCGTCGCAAGCCATCCCAATTTACCATTTTCAAGGACTTCACTAATTCCGCCTACATCACTCGAAACTACCGTAATTCCATGTGCTAGACCTTCAATGTTGGCTACTCCTAAACCTTCGAATAGAGACGGGGTACAAAGTATGTCGTAGGTCTGCATCAATTGAAAGAGCTTTGCTTGCACTATTGGCCCATGAAACTGAACCTCTACCCTATCGTTAGGAATCAAAGCAGTATATTCTTCAAATAAATACCGCGGAGGGCCAACCACACTCAAATGAAATCGATACTGCTGCAAGCGACCAAGGGCGGCAAGCAGTATCGGTAAGCCTCCTATTTCTGGATTACTCTTGACGAAGAGTATTTTGATGGGTTCCTCAAAGGGTAAAACAGGGTTATGCTCAACCTCTTCCGGTAGGTGTACACCTTGATATAGTGTTCTAACGTTTTTCTTTTTAGGCTGATAAACCCGCTCCACCGTACTCCTGAGATAATCGGAACAGGTGATACAAAGTGTAGCCTTATGAACTGCAAGACGCTCCAGATAGTGATGAATATTCGAGATTAGTCTTTTGCGCCAAGTCAGAACCCGATTTTGCCCAATGAGTAAGTATTCATCATCGTTGACCATGACGATGACTTTTGTACCGCTTCCTTGTAATCTAAGCGCTGACCAAAAGCCGGTAATTCCATCGTTGTAAATCAAGAAATCGAATGGAAATTCTTCTCGAATTTTCATTGCAGCGCGGTGATAGCGAACGCTGCGTACCATCTTTATTGCTGCGTGGAATGGTCGTGGTAATTTAATCTCAACAGGATAAACGTCAGAGTCTTCCGTCGGGGATTCCGTAAGTATTCTGAGGTCGATTTCAGACGAATCATGGCCCAACTCCATGAGCAGGCGAGCGAACTTCGCCGGTCCATGCGTTATCGCAGAATAGGTATGTGATACGAGGAGAACTTTCATAATAGCCCCTGACGTAGTTTAGCATACCATTGATAAAAGATACGGGCCAGGCGAAAGCCAAAAGTATTATAAAGCAGCACAAACGCTCTACCAATTTGATAGTTCTTAAGCTGCCGAGGAAAAGTAAGTATTTGAAGGTACTTCTGCCTTAGCTCTTCCTCCTTTTCTGGGTACTGTACAATAGCGTCTCGCAGGAACTTAACCGCATAAGCTTGCATTGCACTGTGGAAGCATTCGTACACTTGGGATTCGTTCTTAACGATCCAGTTTAGGATTTCCAGGTGAAGGATGAAGCGGTTAAGTATACTCGACCGATAGTTAGCTCCTTTCGTAATAGACTCTGGCCGTACTTCCACCATCGTTTGTTGATCGCTACTGATCTCTGTTTCCCAGCCTTTTTGCAATAAACGGAACATGAGTTCATATTCCTGGCCGGACTTAAGGTGATTATTCCATCCACCAACTGAATCTATAGCCTCCGCTAGCCAAAGGTTACAACAGGTGTTCCCTAAACGTCCAGTAAAGAGGGCTAGCCAGCTATTTCGATCTTCTGGTTGAAACCAATTACTAGCCTGTCCCTGGGATCGAAGTTGATAATCGCCAACTAATATCCCTAGCCTTTCGGAGGCCTCTTTTTCCTGCAGATGCCTTATTTGGCATTCAATCTTTTGGGGCAGTAAGTAGTCATCTGCATCTAGGAACTGGATCCACTTACCTTTGGCCTCTAATAATCCTCTATTCCTGGCAGCAGGCGCACCCTGTTCTAATTCCTGAACTACCCTTACACGGTCCGAATACCGTACTGCATAATCCGACAACAGTGATGCAGTATGATCCGTGGAATTATTGTCGACACAAATGATTTCTACGTCCGGATAAGTCTGTGCCAACGCAGATTGTAAACAACGATCTAAGTAGGCAGCAACATTGTAGCAAGGTATGATGATACTCACTTGCATGATCCGGTGTTAAGTGTAGATATCCTTCAGTAACCAAAGCACTCCACAAAACAGAATAAACAGCATTATTTGCTTCAACAAGATACGAGCAAATGGGAAAGCGCCAATCCTGCTCACTTGATAAAAGTGGAACCAGTACCCCAGCATACTTCCCAAAGCGAAGCAGAGCAATGCGTCAAGAAGAGGAAGAAAATATAGCCCAAAGGCCAAAGGCAGACAACGCAGGAGAAAAAGTACGATCTGAGACCGCAGCGCATAGTGTTCTTTCTCCGCCACGCGGTAGATAGCGGACAAGGGAGAAGTGCAAAGTCGGAAAAGGGCAAAGACTGCCAAATACTGTGCCATCAAACCGCTGTCGAACCAGTCTTGGCCAAACACCCAGGAGAATATTTCCGCGCCGAATATTGCTACAACTGCATAAGGAACAACTCCAACCAAGAACAGCAAATGATTGGTTTGACGGCTACGCCTTCGAAACTCATCTGCAGCTTCATGATAACTAACAGAAATCTCCTGGAGATATACTGGTGTAACGGCCTTATGTACTAAGCGAATCGGAATCAATAGCATACTCTCCGCGAATAGATAGAGTCCTGCTAACCTTGGCGTTTGCAAGATGGTTAGAATGAAAAACGGAGCAGATTGTGCTGCCAAGCCTAGAAGGTTCGCCGATAAAATATAACGTGGATATTCCTTCAAATCGCGGAGTGTAGATCTCAAATATTCCAAAGAGGGCGGAATATGCCAGGCTTTAGCTAAGTTTTTCCGGTGTTGGAAGAACCAAACCGGTATTACCTTCAAAAGTGTAGGAATGACTAAAGCAAGATAGTTACCTGCAAACCACCACCCCCCTAATAATGTAAAGCCCCGAACCAAAATACTGCTACTGATATTCAACTTAACATTCGTCTTGAAATCGGCAGCCCGCACGTTAAGTGAAGTCGCAAATTCAAATATTTGTCCGCTAAAAAGGCCCAAGGGTAATAAAAGCAACCACCTACCATCGGAAGTATCATTCAAGACCTCCTGGATAAAGCCACCAAGTAGAAAACAAATAGCACCGACCGCAACCAAGCCGATTATCCACAAGGTCTTAATCGCACTAATTAGGCGATAAAGTACGCCACTACGGCGAACCACTACCAAGGCCGACGGCAACATGAGACCAATCAAAAGCCCTAAGTACGCAATAGATTGAGAGTAGAAGCCAGCAATTCCGTAAGCCTCCGGTGTAAACAGCCGCGAAAGTAAGGGAGTGGTCAATACACTGATCACGGTTGTCACAATGACACCGAAACCGGTAGTAGAAAGATTCCGTAAGTAAGAATTTGCTTTCAACGAGGTTGCCAAATATTTTGAATCATTTATTGAATAGTCTTTGAAATCCTCGCAAAATCAGTCTTTTCCATCGGTAGTACCAGACTTGCCGATCATGGTAAAAAATATTCCTTGGAAGTATTTGTTTTCTGTCGGAGTAATTATAAGCCTGCATCCTAATCACCTACAGCTGCTATAACTTCACCATAGTGTTTTTCTAAAGCACCTAACATCCAGATTAAGCGGTTATCGATCTCAATATGGTGTTCAGGGTATTGCCAGCGCGCTTCACCGACCAGCATACGATTACGCTCATGACCAACCGAAAAGTTAGTGATTGCTGTACACGCTTTGGCAAAGGTAGTAGACCCACATCGTCCCGTGCTCAATACAAATACATTCATGCTTTATTCATTATACAACCTTGTCCGCTACTTACTACCTTTGAATGAGTCGACTCTCAAAATGGAGGCGAGCAAGCCATGATTTTTTTTGAAAGATACATAAAGCACTTTTTTAGTAGAGATAGCACTCTGAAAACACTATTACTTAAACTCATTCTTTCGAAAGAGGAAAAGCGTTTCTTTTCACTCATTTCACCTGCCGATAGTGTCAAAACGTTAAGTAAGGAAGGCTATTTATACCAGCAAGGATGGTGGAATGGGCTCCATCAGTCCTGGCATAAGAATGCCGACGGTGAGTATATTCCATGGTTAACTTATCCCTGTATTGCCTTTGTAACCCCCTTGTTGAACAAACAATTACGCGTTTTGGAATTCGGAGGGGGAAGTTCTACGCTCTATTGGGCAAAACACACCCAGAAGGTAACCACTATCGAGCATGATAAAACATGGGCTAAAAAACTATCGAATTTACTTCCCACCAACAGTACCCTGATTTACAAAGAGTTGCAGCCATTTGATGAATTTGAGACAGCTATTCCAGCGGAACACTACCACATTGTGCTTGTTGACGGCCGTGAGAGAGTAAAATGCCTGCCAATAGCCTTGCGACAACTAACCTTAGATGGGATCATTATTCTAGACGATTCTAATCGTAAGAGGTATGCCCCAGGCCGTGAAAGTCTGATCAAAGCTGGATTTAAGGAGTTGCACTTCTGGGGTCTGCGTCACCAATCCATGCAAATGACTTGTACTTCCATATTCTACCGCAACGATAATTGTCTTGGTATCTAGCCCGATCGTAAAGTTAACGTAACAGAACAATTTTCCCTAAGCCATTCTGGAAGAATCCACTACTTCCATTATCTCGTATTTCTATCGATTGACCAGTTTCATCTTCAGCAATAACACGATATAGGTAAACGCCATTTGCCAGTTGATCACCATAGTTATCGGTACCATCCCAAACATAATCAGACTTATGTGTACCTACTTGCAAGTCTCCAAACATGGCCTGGTCAATCTCTTTGACAATCCTACCGGAAACCGTCATAATTTGGATTCCGAAGCGAGCAGGAGGCTCACCCGTCAAGGTGTAGACGAATCGCGCTTGATCCACAAAGGGATTAGGGTATGGGAGAATATGAGAAATGGTCTGCCGATTGATTACTTCAAAGGCAATCTCATACCAAATTCTACCCGCTGCATTTTCGCTTTCGTCCCTTCCCTGTACACGAAGGGCATAGATACCGTCTTCCAGTAGATCAGGCTGATATTCGATCCGAGCCTCGTTTTGGCCTGTACTAAGGTCTGCTGGAATCCAAGTATAGTCGATGGGGTCTACCTGATCGAAAGCTCCTGTGCTAGGACGGTTCAGATAAACAGTCACCAAATCAGGGTCCGTTAAAGGTAAATAAGGGTTCTCGTCCTTGACAACTATGCTAATCAGTGGCTGGGCCGCAACGAGATCACCATCTAATATCCGTACACCATCAAAAGCGACATCCAAAACCGGATCGATCTCATCGCCTGTTATTCGTCCACGGTTTACATTCACGTTGTTAAAGCGGGCAATCTCGCGAGGATCATCTCCAGGATTGACAGTAGTTATGATTTCATAGGAACCTGAGGCACCAATGGAAGGGACAGAAAGTGTGTCATAGGACACGGCATCAGGCTCCAGCGCATCGATCACTGTCCCGGGCACTTCCGCCCCGGGTAAGTTGTTGTATTGATAACTGACCTCAATTTCCTCAACTGGACTCTCCCCTAAATTCTCAATTGCATAAACCAATTCAATCTGCTGTCCCTCAGCTAAAGAGTCGGTGAATTCATAAGCCAAATTTGGGCTAATCGCTAGCTCGGCGAGTGGGTCATGGTAGATATGAACGTAGTCTAATTGCGGAATAGAGCGATTATCAAAGTCATAGACAAACAATCGTAGTCGAAGGAAAGGATAGGTAGCAGCGGAGACCATATCAAGATCATACTCATAAAGAATCTCAGCAGTTTCGGATACCTCCCAGACGGAATTCCAGTTCTGTTCGTCGCTACTTCCCTCCAAAACCAGTCGGATGGAGTCACCTGCCTCGACTGTTTCCGGTAGAAAACGCAACGAGAGTTGGTTCCAACGGTCCACTTCACCTACCGGAATGGTCACAATCTCTCCTTCAAACCATAAGCCTTCAAAGGCATGATCTAAATACGCCTCACCATCAATGGTTTCTGATAATGCTTCCCCAATGTATTGAACACCTTTTTGGTAGAACATTACATACGGTGTGGCTCCCTGCGTTTCCATATCACGAATACGAAAAGCACCTTCCGCCTCCAAAACATTAAAAATATTCTTATTGTCGAGTACGAGTGAATCTGCTGCCCATAAATCAGGCCTGAAATCGGAACTCATCGTTCGTTGAGCAGAGTAGATGATAACGTAAGAACTATCCGGAATGATCTCCGTAAGGAAATTAATCAAGTTTGTCCGGTCCTCCAACTCTGCAGTGGGATACCCAAACGGTAATACCCCGTTAGACCAATTTGAAGCGGTATTCACGCTGCCATATAAACCGCCCAAAGGATTTCGCCAATAAGAAATTTCAGGGTAGGGCAAAACAATGACATTTAAGCCCGTGTGAACACTCCAAGTCCATGGGGAACCAATGAATCGATCCCGATTGAAGTACGTAGGTGGATCCTCACTGGAATACACTTTGTTATTTAGCGCTACATAGAGGACATTAGGACTAAAGATTAACTCTTTACTGGTACTATCAATTCTCGTATTACCCAAGTCATTATCAATATACTGGCCCCAATGCGCCTGTCCCCAGCCGGATTCAATGTCATTGATATATTGAAAAGAACTTGTCTCCCAATTCAACTCCGGAACGATTGAGCCCAAAGTATCTGGTGCGATACGCCAGTAATACACCGTACTATCCTCCCAACTGACAGGAGGGGTCCAACGTAGACTACCACCAGTGGAGACAATCTCTGTTCGCGCTAGTGGCATATCAAATTCAGGGCCCGTTGCTATCTCCAAGAAGTACTTTCGCTCTGGAGCTAATGTATTTGCAGTACTAGCTTTTAAGGTAAGTGGTGCCTCACCAACAAGGCCATACTTCGGCGGCCAAACCGGAATAGCTGTATCATCAATAACGAAGAACGGGAACCCGCGCTCTCCTGTGGCAAGAATGAGCTGATTGTTGCTTTCTGCCGCTGGAGGAGGTAATTCGTTCACTTCATTGTTCGGATCAATCGTAATCAGTAATCTGTTCAATCCGATTGACCTCCGTCCCAACGATGGTAATTTAAGGCTGACAGTACGTGAATACCCAACGGCAGCAAGGGTACGATCAAAAACGAAAACTTCTTCGCCAGAAGGAAGTTGCTGGGCAATTCTCAAGGTAACGCTGTCTGCTACTTTTGATCCGAGATTGAACAAGTCAAAGCTCACGGCAAAGCTATCTGCCTGTACGTTAACAATGACGGGATCAATCTTTACGGAATTTTCATCAATAATATAGTCTTCCCCTGGAGCTGGATTTAATCGCAAGGCGGGGTCTCCCTGAAGGGTAAACTGTTCATTGAGCGTTCCATAGGCTTGGTCTACAAAGTCTTCGTAATTGGCAATAGAGTTTCTGATACCCTCTCCAATCGTAGCTCCGTACAACTCTTCTCCCATTTCTTTGTGAAACTGACGTCCAACGTTTCCGAGCGCGTGGATAAACCCTAATCCTCGCGACGCCAAAAAGGCTGTTGCACCGCCATTTTCCAAGAAAATGAAATCTTCTCCAATACTTCGAAAGGAGTCAAACATATTACCGGAATAGCACCCTAAAGAAATCATCAACGGATACTTATTCTCATTGTCATAGTTTTGCGGCTGGTCAATGCTGAAATCGAAACCATTTGCACTGGAATGCCCAAAGAAAGTGATCATGGATACACCAGCATTGATCCGATCAAAAATACCTTCTGTTTGTGCCGCTTGGATCGGATCAAGACTCGTCTTGTAAAATCCTACGACCTGCCCACCGAATTGACCTTCCTCAATTTCTGCTTCCATTCTCTCCAGATTATTCCGGATACTCTGTTGCTCAGAAGCATTACCTCCACCACCAAGATGAAGGATATTTTTCATCCAGCTCCTCCCAGCTAAAGTCTGTGGACTAGAAGCTACGAATCCTTCCATCCCACGAACCTTATTCAAATAAAGATTCACCTCAGCTGGGTTAATCGCCGGCAGTCGCCCTATGCTTACCTCCGGCGTCGGTTTATCTAGCTTTGATACAAGTAGATTATCACTTGCGGGAAAACCGAAAGAGGGCACAAAGAGTGTTATTCCTAGGGCTTCCTCTAAATCCACGGGGTCGCGAAGGTCATTGTATTCACGGCCCTTGCCGATGATGAAAAGAAACTCAAACTCAGGATTGATTTTTCTTTGCCAGGCTACAAAGTTGCGGATGGCTATGGGGTGTTGTTGTACACCATAGCTAAATTGATCGAAGAGGTTATCAATATTGACAATGGCGGTACGATAGTTACCGCCTGTGGGGCTAGCACGGTAATCGGCATATGCCTGTACGGCATCTTCGGAACCCGTGCGGAGCAGGCTGTGCGTTAGAATGATATAATTGGCATCCCCCATTTCAGGGATATCCAAATCTATTGAACTAATGGCCGGAGTAGGCAACTCGCTCTCATCAGGTATGATACGTATTTGGCGGTCTGCAGATCCTGCAGGCAGAGCAACCCGCAGTATTCCACCTTCCATCGCGCCTAAAACCCGCTGTCGATTTTCGATATCGTATACAATTGGGCTCGTTGCACCAAAGTTCTGCACTTCCAAATATTGCCGCTGATCATTTGATATTAGGCGACAGCTATATTGTTCACTTCCCTCTGCATCAGGTAATGCTGGATAATCAACTGCTACAAAACCAACACTTACCTCATCCTTTGGGCCACCGAAGCCCTCCCATTCAAGGCGCAATTCGCCATCTTGGAGTACCTCTTGCGGTAAGTCCATGTCGACATTTTGCATCGCCCAGTTGAAGAAGGTATCTGTACGCAACACCTGCTCATTGGCAGATAACTGCTGAATGTGCTCAAACAAGGCGGCCACATAGCGTGTCTGCAAACGCGCTGGAGGACCAACTGTATAGGCCTGCGGCAAATTCAAGTTCACTTCCTGCGTCGTAGAGCCATCCGCAAGAAGTTCGTTTATTGAGCGGTTTCCATACCCCTCACCGATACTAAAGTGGGAATAATAGAGTGTTGCACCCGAGAATCGATAGTACTCCTTGGCAAAATGGTCGTTAAAAACAACCTCTTGTTCCTGCCATACATATGGTTCGGCCGCTGGCAGGTTGGTCAAGTCATTATTGAAGGTGTCGTATTGGGCACCTCCAGCGGCATCGTAAGTAAGATAATAGACTCCGGTATCTGTGTAAAGGCTATAAGCAGGATTAAGTTGCTGGGCCGCAGGATCTCGATAAACGTGTTGATCCAGTTCTCCCCTATTCTTTTGCCCCCAGAAAATTAAAGCATCTCCGCTTTGCATTGGTGCCGATACCGCAGCTGTACTATGCATTGGTTCCAGGCTCCCATGATGATACAGCTGGTAATCTCCGCTGTTGATAGCATCAACAGGCCAGCCCTGCGCCTGAAGGTCTGTATAACTGATACGATAAAAGCCATCAGCGTTTACTTCTAACTTGAGGTAAGTTTTGCCCGTGACGATCCATTCATTGCCATACAATGTATCAATACCGTTCACAATTTGAGCGGATGCAAAATGGGTAAGGAAGGAAAGAGCGAATACTAGTAAACCAATGCGCTTGCTCATCACCAGGGATTATCAGTTCAATCAAGATGTGATACTCCATCAAAGATAAGAAAACTTGCTCCCGGGAAGGAAAACACGAATGGTCTAAAAAGCGACAAGGAAAGGGAAAAGAGGGGAAACAAAAAGCTCCTACACCGGGAGAGGCTCTCGCAATGTAGGAGCAATTAACATACTATGAGAAAACTACACAATACAAAGATAGGCGCTAGAGGCCCTAAAAAGTACCGATTTTAGGTTATGGTCCGATTGGGTTATGGGAAGGGGCTTACCGCTTAGAATATGGGAAATTGAAGATCCCTTATTCGACGTATTGTGGCGTAACGTTCACTTGATCGGCAATGTGCAAGGGAAGACGAACCTGCCTGCCATTTTGCTCTACTTCCACATAATTCTCCGCCTTATTGATGATTTGTAGCGGTTCGCCTGCCTGCAACTGCTCTCCCCAAAGAAAGGCACTCACGGCGCTGCCGTCTTGCGCTAAGGAAAGAATGGCTTCCTCACCCGAGGAAAGTCTGCTCAAAGAGAATTCAGGCACTGTAATCTTTCGTGGGATTGGAGAACCGTGAGGGTCCACTTGTGGGAATCCTAGCTGCTTATCTACCGCGTTGAGAACCTCATCTGGAAGAAGGTGCTCATAACGCTCTGCATCTGGGTGAATCTGCTCTTTATCCAGGCCCACTTCCGTGGCTAAATAGGTTTCCCAGAGGCGGTGCGCACGAACCAGGCGTTTTGCGCCCTGTTCTCCTTTCGGGGTAAGATGAAGGCCTTGTGGTTCCAGCCAAGCATTGCGGCGCAAATACCGTAACCCTCTTTGCCAATTGAATCGGCTGATTTCGAGTTTTTCACGCAAGGCCGAACTTGGAGTATCCCCCTTTTGCCTGCTACGGTAAATAGCCTTAAGGATATCTTCACGATCGATCCGTAGACGTAGTTGCCAACGGCGTACTGCTTTTGCTATTAGTCCTTTACCCGGAGCAAAGATCACCGTCAGTAAGTATAGCATAGTAGCGGTAACCGCCATAGCTGGCCCAGGAGTCGTTTTGAATAGGATGGCCAGGATGAGACCAGCAACGGCTGATAGTAATCCTAATCCTGCAGCCAAAAGAATCACCCGCTCCATTCTCCGCGATAGCAAGAGAGCGGTCGCAGCAGGCGTAATGAGCATAGCCACCACCAGAATTACCCCTACCGTTTGCAAGGAAGCAACCACCGCAAAAGACAAGAGTAGCATCAGAAAATAGTGGATAAGCCGAACAGGAATACCCATAGTTTCCGCTACCACCGGTTGAAAGGTGGAAACAAAGAGGTAACGATAAAACACAACTACACTTACAATGACATAAACTGTAGCCAAGGCGGTCAGTAACAGATCAGTATCTGCCACACCCAATACATTACCAAAAAGGAAGTCCTTCAAATCAAGATGCACTCCTTGATTCCGGCTGATATAGGAAATACCAATGACGCCTAACGAGAACATGGCCGTAAACACGATACCAATCGCCGCATCATTCTTGGTATTCACGCGATGCTGAATCCAAGTTATACCGACAGCAGTAAGAAGTCCAGCCAGTACGGAACCCGTAAAAAATGCCAAAGCACTATATCCCACAATTAGAAAAGCAACAACGACACCAGGCAAAATAGCGTGGGCCAGCGCATCCCCTACCAAGGACATGTTGCGCAATACAATGAAGCATCCAAGGATGCCACACATAATCCCTACCATGCTTGAAGCAAGCAGAGCTCGTACCGCCCATGTTTCTTGAATAATTGAAAAGAGTTCCTGCATAGTGGAACAAAACTATCACTTAGAAACCACAAAAACAAGTTTTAGATTAATCTAAAAGCATTTTATAGGCCTCCACCAGCTGGGCCGTCAGCTGCTCCCCTTTAAACTGTTGCGCATGCTTGAAGCCCTCAGATATTTGCCTAGCTCGCAAGTCGGTATCCGTTAGCAGCCTGCGCATACCGTCCGCCATTGCTTCCGGATTAGCAGGATCTACTAAAGTAGCATCAGGGCCAGCCGCCTCTGGTAGAGATGACAAATTAGAGGTAAGAACAGGTGTTTCGCTGAAGAGCGCCTCTAGGATTGGAATACCGAAACCCTCAAAGAAAGAAGGATACAGAAAAACTTGAGCTTGCTGATACAAAGCAGGCAGGTCTGCAAAGGTAGGCTTGATGAATAGGAGTTTATCCAACATATTCAGTTCCCGGGCTCGGTTTATCACCCGCTGCTTATAGGTATTCCCCTGCCCTACCACTACCACGGGCAATTGTAAATCTGGCGGTAATTGCGCCAAAGCCTCCACTATCCCAAGTAAGTTCTTTCGCTCGATCAACGACCCCACATAAAGCATAAAGTCCTCAGGAAGGCCATACTGTTCCCGAACGGTCTCTTTTGTATTTGGGTTCTTGTCCACCATAAAGCCTTCATGGCAGCTTTGATAGATCACTCGTACCTTTTCCTCCGGAATTTGATAATACGCTACTATATCCTGCTTAGTGCATTCGCTAATCGCAATAATGAGATCGCTGTTTTCACAGGCATAGCGAAACTTACGATCGTAAACTTGGCGGTCGAACCACTTATACTGATCAGGATAATGCTTGAAGATTAAATCATGGATAGTAACCACTGAGGGAATTCCAGTGACAGGAAAACCTACAGGAATTTCATGGCTTAGCCCATGATAGAGGTCTAGTTTGTCTCTGACAATATCAGATTTCATCCCATAGCTTCGCCACAATAGACGAGCCTTGCTAGGAACCCGAAGGTTAAACGTGGGGCTATCGAGAAAGAACTGAGTCTGTGGAGTTTGCTGAACCTTGGGCGTGTATAGGAAGTAAGCCTCGTCAGGATGATACTCGCTTAGATTACGCAGAAGGGTTCGGCTGTAGTTACCCAAGCCCGTGAAATTGTTGAAAAGTCTTTTTGCATCAAAACCAATGCGGTGTATCATGGTCGGCTATGAAAGACCAAAGCACTGCTCAACCGTCGTATGAGCAGTGCTTTGGATGGGTTATTATATGGCTACAGTCCTCCAACTAAACAGCAAAACTTTCTCCACAACCACAGGTGCGAGAGGCATTCGGGTTATTGAAGTAAAACCCTTTACCATTCAGTCCGCCGGAAAACTCTAATGTAGTATTGCACAGATATAGGAAGCTCTTCAAATCTGTCACAATCTTCACATCGTTATCTTCAAATACTTGATCATCAGGACGCGACTCATTGTCAAAGTCCATTTGATAGCTCAATCCTGAACATCCACCACTTGTTACAGAGACCCGCACAAAGTGGTCTTTGGTCAAGTTATCTTCCTTTTCAATCTCTCGGATGCGATCTTTAGCACTATTGGCCACAAAAAGCATATGACGCTACTTAAGTTATTTGGATAAATACTATTTCTGATAACTACCCAAGCCAATGGAAAGTTCTAATCCATTCGCTGGAAACTATCACTAATTTAGTAATTCGTCGGGGAAACAATCAAGTGGAGATCATTATTTCTACCTAACCCTCGCTCATTTCTTGCCATGCAGGGCTCATTGCCCGAATTTGCTGGACCGCCTTGACAAGGGTCTGCGTAGCAAAATCAACATCTGCTTCCTCATTGAAGCGTCCAAAACTGATGCGAACGGAGGCATAAGCCTGATCATCAGTAAGCCCTAGCGCTTTCAGCACATGGCTAGGGTCAATAGAGGCAGAAGTACAGGCAGAGCCAGGAGAAATAGCCAAATGCTGATTGAAAATCATCAGTAGGTTCTCAGCATCAACACCAGTAAACTGCAAATTGCTTAACTGAGGTAAGCGATGTTCGGTAGAACCATTAATCGCTGTATGTGGAAGCAGCGCTAGCAGTTGTTCTTCTAGCTTATTTCGCCATTGAGTCAGGCGATCCGCCTCAAGTGTGTGTTCAGCTTCAGCTAACTCCGCGGCAGCTCCGAAACCAACAATTCCCGGAACGTTAAGCGTCCCAGACCGGCGCCCGCGTTCATGGCCACCGCCATCCTGCTGGGCATTAAGCTTGATGATCGGATTTTTTTGGCTAACGTAAAGTGCGCCAACTCCTTTCGGTCCATACATCTTGTGAGCGGAACAAGCCAGCATGTGGACACCTGCCTCACGTGGATTTACCGGTACTTTCCCTACAGCTTGGGTAGCATCGCTGAACAAGAATACTCCTTCTTCGTCGCAGAGGGCACCGATCTCAGCCATAGGTTGAATGGTACCAATCTCATTATTAGCCCACATAATGGCTACTAGAATGGTGTCTGGACGAATACTAGCACGCAACTGCTCCAAATCCACAAGGCCATCGGGGCCTACATCCAAATAGGTCACCTCTGCTCCTCTCTTTTCCAATTGCTTACAGGTGTCCAGGACAGCCTTGTGCTCGGTGGGTAGCGTGATGATATGTCGACCACGGCTCTGGTAGGTTTCATAAAAGCCTTTTATTGCTAGATTAACGGCCTCTGTAGCACCACTAGTAAAAACAATCTCTTTAGTCGTAGCGCCAATTAAACTGGCCACCTGCTTACGCGCCTTCTTCACGGCCTCTTCGGCTTGCCAGCCAAAAGCGTGGGTGCGACTAGCAGCATTACCGGGCTGCTCATAAAAATAGGGAAGCATCTTATCCACCACTCTCGGGTCAACCGGAGTGGTAGCGCTATTATCCAGATATACCATTCGCTGTTCCATACGTATTCCTTTTAACAGCCTCAGCTTCTTTTAGTTGGCAAATCATCCCAAACATAGGGCAGAAAATTGGTTCGGTGATTCCTTTTTTAAGGCATTCTCAATACCTTTATTGTTGTATACTATTGTAGCACTGTGTAAGCGTTACAATTGCCAAAAGAGAACGAACCATGCCCAAAACCAAACCACTGTTTTCTGACTTCTCTCCGGCTAACAAAGATAGCTGGCTAGGAAAAATCACCACAGATCTAAAAGGGAAAAGCCTTGATTCGCTGGACTGGCAAATGGAGGAGAACATCCGTTTATCCGCCGTGTATGCCCGTGAGGATCAACCCGCCAGTACGGCTCCAATCACCGACGGACGCAGCTCCAATAGCTGGCAAATTGGCGAATACATTGATGTCCAGGATATGGGCGGTGCCAATGCTCAGGCACTAGAAGCCCTGATGGGTGGCGTAAACGCTCCCCTATTCCGCATTCACCACCTCCCTTCCATGGAGGAATTGGAGATCCTGCTAAAAGATATTCAGCCAGACTTCATTTCTGCGCACTTTGCGCCAGAGTACCCAGGTAAAGATCCCGCAGAGCTTTTCCGTAATCTAATCTACTATACCAGACGCCGCGGAATAGATATGCGTACCGTAAGTGGTTCGATGGACTTTGACCCGCTATTGGACTGGGTCGAACCACCATTTAAAGCTTTAGCACGTGTGCTTGACTTTGCTGTTGATTACCTACCAAAGTTTAAGGCACTTCAAGTGAACGGCCGGGAGCTGCACAGCGGTGTAGCTAATACGAGTCAAGAACTGGCCCTTATTCTGGCTAAGGGGGTGGAATACCTATCGCAGCTGAAGCAATTAGGAGTAGCTCCGGCGACGACCAATAAGCATCTGCAATTCTCAGTAGCACTCAGTACCAGCTACTTCGTAGAAATAGCAAAGCTACGGGCCTTGAAGATACTCTGGGGTAATGCCTTGGCCGGTTTCAATTTATCTGATGCCCCTATTCCTCCAATCAGTGCCCACTTGGCATCGGAATCACAAACTGATGATCGGGAGTACAATATGATTAAAGCCGCTACGCAAACAATGGCAGCGGCTATCGGTGGAGCCGATATTATCTATGTGATGCCTGCTGATTATCAAATAAAAGGGGAAACCAGTAAGCTGACTCGGCGCATTGCCCGCAACGTACAGCATCTATTACAAATGGAAAGCCACCTCGATCAAGTGGTTGATCCTGCGGCGGGTAGCTATTACATCGAACAATTAACGCGCCACCTTTGCGAAGAAGCCTGGCAGCAGTTTCAGCGCATCGAATCAAAAGGTGGATACCTGCAATTGGTTAATCTGTAAGCCTAAATGAGAAGCGGCCCACACTTTAAAAGTGGGGCCGCCCGACACAACTTTATGAAAATTGTAACTCTTAAATAAGCGTTATCAATCCATTTAGTTCTTCTTGAAAATCACTTTGTGATTTAATTAAGGTAGGATTACCGCGTCGATAGCGTGTACAACACCGTTTGTACCTTGTACATCAGTAGCGATGATCTCTGCAGTGTTTGAACCAGCATTGATGGTTGGACCACCGTCCAGGTCAATGGAGAAAGTAGAACCTTGGAAAGATGTTACTGGCGCATCATCAACAATGTCACCAGCACGTACATTTGCCCCAGCTACCACGTGATAAGACAATACTGCCTCCAACGTTGCTACCGGAATGTCATCCAAAGTGTTCCACTCGTTGTTTGAAGCCAACAACGCTTCGAAAGCAGCGTTAGTAGGAGCAAATACAGTAAATGGACCGTCGCCAGATAGTGTACCAACGAAGTCAACAGTCAAGTCAGCGCGAGTCAAAGCCGCTACCAAGATGCTGAAGTTAGGGTTAGCTACCGCGAAGGTTACCACATTCGCAGGAGCAATTACCGCATTAACAGTGTGAATTACACCATTCGCTACCTCGTCGTCAGCAGCAGTTACAGTTACTGCACCGTTGATACTTACACCACCGTCAGTATTTACGAAGAATGATAGAGGAGCATCAGTTGCGTACTCTGCTAGTGTATTGTAGTAGTTAGACTCCAACTTGTCAGAAGTCTCAGTTGTAGGCAATACGTGGTACAACAAAACCGTACGCAGAACGTCTACTGGTACGTCGCTTAGGCTGTTGAAGTTGTTAGCAGCCAAGAACGCATCAAATGCAGCGTTGGTGGGAGCAAACAATGTCAAATTAGCACTGCGGTCATTCAAAGCATCTACTAGGCCAGCAGCAACTACTGCGTCAACCAAGGTACTGAAGTTAGCATTGTCTTGAGCGAATTCAACGATGGTAGGATCCTCCATTGAATTATCATCGTCATCACAAGCCAAAAAAGTAAAGGATAGGGCGAGCATCATAAGAACACTCCAAGCATACGAATGCACTTTCATCGTAGATTGTTTTTGGTTTAGAAAGTTTACCCCTCCTCAACAGTACCTCTACCCCTTTGTTCGGCATGAATTCCTGAATTGGCACCTGGCAGACAAAGGTGAATTTTAGTGTGCACAATCCTCCCACTTCAGGCGTTACCCATGGTTTTTCTTATCGAAGTTGTCTAAAGTTTTACGCCCAAGCTTCC
>CAJXOS010000079.1 GCA_913057725.1 uncultured Lewinella sp. | reverse complement strand
TTCGGCATTATAAAATTTCCCAACACGCTCTTACCATGCCAATGACATCCCGTGGATGACGGTGCGCTACGAAGAAGATGTCCAAAGCTGGAAGTGGTTCTATGATAATGGAAACCCTTATTTCGAAGCAACGATCATCAATGATCTCCTGCAGGGAAGCTACAAGATCTGGTATGAGAACGGTCAGTTGGCAGAGCACTTATACTACGTAGATAATCTAGAGAATGGCCCGGCAGTATTCTATCATCCGAACGGGCAGCTGGCAATGCAAGGGACCTACGACGATGGTAAGATGATTGGAGTCTGGGAATTCTTTGACGAAAAGGGAGATACTCCCTCAGGTACCTGGAATTGGCCTTTCGCTGCGTCAATGGAGACTTCTCGTGTGCAGGGACAGTTCAATAACGGAAAACCGGTTGGCACCTGGACGTATTGGGGCGTAGCCAACCAGGGGCGGCCTGAGCAAAAACGCTTTCAACGGATATATAAATAGCTATAATTAGTGGGCCGGTGGAGAGTAACTTCCACTCCACCGGCCCACTGATCTATCGCACTACAGTAACGTCACCAGACAATAAAACTTCCTCTCCAGTTACTAGCTCTAGCAGAATGGTGTAGACATAGACCCCGGCGTTCACCGGTTGCCCTCGATAGCGACCATCCCAAAACCGCAAGTTAGTTGGGTCCTGATCGTAGTCTTCATAAATTACTGCCCCCCAGCGATCGAAGATTTGAAGCTGAGGAACAGCCCGCACAAAGTCCGTAACAAAAAAGGTAAAGAAATCATTGACCCCATCATTGTTGGGGCTAAAAACATTTGGCACGTAGACATAATCCGGGATTTCCACCCGAATTGGAATAGCGAAGGTCGTTTCACATCCACGTTCATCGACGAAACGGAGCCGAACTAGCTCAGATTGAGTAGGGCTCATAAATATCTCCGTACAGTCATCCTCAAAAATCCGAATGCACTCAAAGGGATTGAGCGTCGACCAGCTAATGGTATTATTGAGGAAGAGTTGTGACTCCGGAGTCACCTGGATATCTAAGGTCAAATTATCTCCGTACTCAATAGTACGTGTAGACTCATCTACAAAGAGGCTATAAGGTGGCTCTTGCAATAAGTTAAGATTGGCTATCGGCACCTCACAACCATTTGCTTCCAGGTAGCTGAACACGTAGTTACCAGGCCCAATACCATTGAGTGTCCCACTCGGTGTAAAGTCTGCACGTTCGCCATTAAGCAAGTAGGTCACTTCCGTGGAAAAAGGTGGAATCAGTTGGAGTTGGAATTGATCCCAAGCGCAATTGGTGACTTCTGTTGTATAGTTTACCTGTAGAGGTGTATAATCCAGGATAATGTAAGCCTGCTCATCCTGACAACCATTAGCATCTGTAACCGTAAGACTATAAGTACCGGCAGACAGTTGACTAACATCGGAGGTCGTAGCGTTATTACTCCAAGCGTAGTTGTATGGAGCTGTACCTCCAGTAATCGTCGTACTTATAGTTCCATCGGCAACCTGTATGCAACTTACCGCACTGACGGAAGCGGAAAAGACCAGTGCATCAGGTGCTCCTATCGTTAGATTAGATAGGCTCACTACATTACCATTGGCATCTTCCACTACCACATCATAACTACCTGCACAAAGCCCTGCAGCAGTCTCCGTCGTTTGACCATCTGACCAATTAATGGAGAATGGTGGTTGGCCCCCCGTAATAGTCAGATTGATTTGACCTTCACAATCACTAAAGCATAGATTATCCTGCGAATCAAAGGCTACACCCAGGGGCTCCGGCATGGGTAGTGTGGTATTAATAACGCTTACGCAACCGTTCGCATCAGTAACAGTTAGCGTATAAGGGCCAGCCGCAAGATTATCGATTGACTCCCCACCTTGGCCGTTTGACCAGTTGTAAGTATAGGGCATTGTACCACCAGTTGCAGTGGCGCTGATAAAACCATCTTCCAGTCCGGTAGTAGGGTTTTCCACCAACACGAATTCAGCTTGAAGTGCATTAGGCTCTGTGATCTCCACTTGACCATTCTGCTGGCAGTCGTTGGTATCCATTAACACGAAGGTGTACACTCCGGCAGCCAATTCAACAGATAAGCCATTATTCCCTGTACTCCATTCGACAGTATAGGGCGGCGTTCCACCACTAGGTGTTACAACAGCATTGCCTACATCTCCAAAACAGGGCGCACTACTTACCTCTGTATTAAAACTCAATTCTTCGGGTTCATTCAAAGTGAAGCTCTGTTCCAATTCACAGCCAATTGCGTCGGTGATAAAGGCAGTGTAGGTTCCAGCACCAACTTCTGACAAGAGTGTTCCTGCTTCACCATTTGACCAAGAAACCTGGTACGGCGGAGTTCCAGCTGATGACTCCAAAGTGATACTGCCGGTATTCGCCCCGTTACACAAAGGATCTTGTAAATCGGCGATCACCGTAAGCGCCGTAGAAGGCATCAAGGTTTCACTGAGTTCGATCGTACAACCTTCTGCATCAGTCATTATCAGGTCATACTGGCCGGGAGACAAATCGGAAAGTAAGGAGTCGTTCGCCCCATTATTCCAGGTATAAGTGTAAGGTGCACTACCACCGGTAACTGTAGTGGAAATAGTACCATTCGGCAATCCACATGTGGGGTCTGTGGCATCTAAGGAAGCCTCTAGCGCAGGTACTTCATCCACAATAGTAAAGTCATAAGATTGGGTACAACCAGCTTCATTAGTGACTGCCACAGAATAGTTTCCAGCGTTAAGCCCAGCAATTGTCAGCCCTGATTGCCCAGTATTCCAGGCTCCGGTGAATTGACCAGGCCCTTGTGGTATAATAGCAATACTGGCATCGCTACCTCCAAAACAGGGATTAAGTACTATTGTAGAGTCTACTTGAAAAAGTGACGGCTCAGTCACTTCGTAATCACTGATATATTCACACCCAAACTCATCCGTTATAGTCAGGAAGTAGTTTCCGGCAGCCAATGTAGTTACGTTACTATCGGTTGCTCCATTACTCCAGTTGTAATTCAAGGTGGTACCACTACTAATTGCATTGATGGTAATTCCTCCCGTTTCCTCACCAAAACAATTCACAGGGATCACATCGGCATCTACCTGCAAACTTGAAAGTTCGGAAAGGTTAACTGTCTCTTGAATGGTGCAACTATTGGCATCTCTAACCGTGGCGGTATAAGTACCGGGAGCTAGATCTGTAAGTGTCTCACCCGTTGCTCCATTCGACCAATCAACACTATAAGGTCCTACTCCCCCACTCACATCTAAGGAGATAGCACCGTTTGACAGACCACAACGTGGGTCATCAAAACTGCTTGTAAGCACGAGCGGAGCTTCGTCGGTTATTACAAAATCATAGGACTGTTCACAATTGCGTTCATTAGTCACGGTGGTGGTATAGGTACCTTCAGGCAAATTACCAATGGATAAACCGGTCTGACCATTACTCCATGATGCATCAAAAGTTCCAGGTGTGACAGGTAAGATAGAAATGGAAGCGCTACTATCTCCGGCACATAAGTTGTTTGTGATGAGACTATCAATAGTATACAGTGCTGGTTGAGCCAAGTCGTAGGAGCTCAAGTACTCACAGCCTAAATTATCGGTGATAGTGAGTTCATAATTACCCTCTGCCACATTGCTTATGCTACTCTCCATGCTTCCTGTACTCCAGTTGTAACTAAATCCTGGCGCACTCCCACTTGCTGTAACCTCAATGCCGCCATCGCTTCCATCAAAGCAATTGATCTCTGTAATCATTGCATCTACGGACAAACTCGATTGCTCTACGAGATCAAAAGCCTGAAAGATTGTGCAACCATTAGCATCGGTAATATTGGCGCTGTAGGATCCTGCCGCTAAATCCGCAGCAATGAGGCCGTTACTACCGTTCGACCAGCTGATATTGAAAGGTGGAGCACCTCCGCTTAGTGAAAGCGTGACCATACCGTCGCTATCTCCTGGGCAGGTCGGTTGCACTACAGTACTACTCAAAACTGCTGAGGATTCCTCTGCCAAAAACAGATCTTCGGTGTAACTACAACCAAGGGCATCGGTAACTGTATAGGAATAACTACCGGTAGCGATATCGTTCAACGCAGCCTCGACCCCACCAGTACTCCAGGCATAGACGTAAGGTCCTTGGCCTCCAGAAGCGGTCAGATTGAAGCTACCGTCAGAGGCTCCGCAGGCCGGTAAAACTTCGCTTACAGAGACAAGCAATGCTGGATTATCGACCAGTGTAAACTCGTAAAGTTGTTCGCACGTCGCATCTTGGGTAACGGTGACGGAATAGGTCCCGGCCGGTACGGCAGATAGTTCTAAGCCCGTTGCACCAGTGCTCCACAAAGCCTCAAAGGAGCCACCACTTAAGGGCACAATCTGAATGGTACCTAGGCTATCGCCAAAGCATAAATTAGGTTGAACGATGCTGTCAATTTCGAATAACGGAGGTTCCAGGATAGTGTAGCTGGATGGATATTCACAACCTAAATCGTCTGTAATGGTCAAGCTATAATTGCCTGCCAGTAAGTTACCGAGCGTAGGCGTGTTATCCCCCGTATCCCAGTTGTAGGAAAGTGGTGGTGCACTCGTATTAGTTGTCAAAACCAATAAGCCGTCCGATGCTCCGAAACAGCTCACATCCGTTTGATCAACATTGACGGTTAAACTAGACTGTGTGACCAGGCTATAGGTTGCGACCTCTTCACAAGCGTTGGCGTCGCTAACGGTAACCGTATAGTCTCCTGGTCCTAAGTCGCCGATATTGGCACCACTATCACCATTTGACCAGCTAATGCTGATCGGAGATGCTCCTCCGCTGATCGTGAGATCAATTGTTCCATCGGGATTGTTAGGGCAATTAGGGTCTTGTAAAGTTGCACTAACTGCCAGCTCCGCTTGCTCCGCTATCGTAAAATCCTCCTGTAGTGTACAGCCCTGCGCATCGGTTATTTCTACTGAGTAATCACCTGTGGGTAGGTTAAATATCTGGGCCCCTGTTTGTCCATCATCCCAAAGGATATCATACGGCTCTTCTCCACCAGAGATAATCAGCTCTATGCTACCCGTAGCAGCCCCACAAGAGATGTCTGTTATGAAGGGTATTATTTCAAGTGGATCAACTGGAAGCAGTTCATAGCTAGCTACCGACTCACACCCTAGATCATCAGTGACGGTAACTTCATAGAAGCCAGTGGTTATGCCAATCAAGTCTTGGGTACCTGCTCCGGTCGACCAAGCGTAGGTAAAGGGAGATTGTCCACCATTTAGAGTAACTAGAAGATCTGCTGTTTCCGCATTGTTGCATCGTGTACCCGCCTCCTCAATAGAAACGGTGAAACTAGCGCCAGGGTCAATCTCTATAAAATCAGAGACAGTAGTCCCTAAAGCGTCTGTAACGGTATAACTGTATAGTCCTGCACAAAGACCTTGTTGGGTATCCGTGTTGCCAGCTATGTTCCATTCGAAGAAGTAGGGCTCCAAACCACCACTTACCGTCAATTCGATCGAACCATCACAGGCATCAAGGCATATTTCCTGAAAGACCAAAACATCGACGACGAGAGGGTCTACAATGTCAAATTCAATAACCTCCTCACAGCCGTTTGCATCCGTAATGGTGACGGAATAAGTACCAGTTGCTAAGTCTGTCTCTGTACTTCCGGAAAGGCCGTTACTCCAATCATACTGATAATCCGGAGTTCCGCCGGATGGGAAAATACTAACTGTACCGCCCTCTCCTCCGGAGGGTTGTTGGATATCCACATCTACGATAATTGGATCAGGTTCATCCAGCGTCACAGAATAAACTCCAATACAACCGTTGGCATCGGTAACCGTGACACTATAGGTACCAGCACCAATGTCTTCTAGTATTGGATCACTACTACCCGTGTTCCATTGTATATCGAAAGGAGCGTTAGGGCTATCAATTGTCAATTCGATGGAGCCCGTATTCTCAGAGAAGCAGTCTGGTTCGGTGGTAATTCCATCAACATTTAAGACATCTAGATCTGGGTCAAATGTGATGGGGTCAGAAATGGAACATTCTCCGTCAGCAAAAGTGGCCAATACTTGGTAATCTCCTGCAACAACTGGATCAATCGTCCATGGATTACCCGTTGCTCCTGCAATTGCTATCCCATTTAAGTACCATTGGTAGTCTACGGCATCATCTGGGGTTGCAGTGAGCGTATACCCATTGATACAATCACCATCCAAGTCGGCGGTAATATCGGGTGGCGGAGCACCACAGCCCGGTCCATCAAAGCTGCCAGTAATCTCCAACGCATCCATAAAGTGGTAATCAAGTTGGGTGGGGTGATGGTCGGGACCAGACACAAAACCACAACTCTTGCTAAAGGCTAGGGCAGTATAATCATCGGCTGCAGTGAAGCTGCCGCCTGTGGCTACCCAATCGCCATTATTCCCTACAGCCGTAAAGGTGGCCAACTCAACCCAGCCAGCCAATCCTTCCAGACAAGAGAAGCCGGAAGTTGGAATATTACTACAATCAGTTTTCCCGTACAGGGCAAACTCAACAGGCGAAGAGGAAACAAGGCCAAAGCCAGAATTAAAGCCAACAAAAAAGCTAACATCATAGCTTTGCCCGGCTATCAATGTACAATCTAAACAGCGAGCAATGCCTTCATTATATTGATCACTTTGCCGGGAGACGAAACCGACTGCCCCATTTCCCGAAGGAATGGGTTGAGGGATGGCCGGCACAATGCCATTTCCACCGAGGAAACCACAGGTATTAAAGTAGTCCGTAGTGGCCTCAGAAGCAAAATTCCATTCTGCGTTGACACAGTAGTAACCGTCACCAACGAAAAAAGTAATATTAGTAGGACAACAGGAGAATTCTTCGAAATCAGCCGTGATACTCGACCCGGCATTGGAACAAATACAATCAGAATCTAGCAAATCAATATCTTGATCTCCGTCATCATCAATTCCATTGTCACAGATTTCTTGAGCAGAAAGGGCGCCCCCTATCAATAGGAGACTCAGGAGGTAGAGTTTTCTCATAGTGCGCTGGTGTGGGTGATTCTCAGTTAGGGTGTCACTTACGCAACTGACAATGAACGCAATAGTTCATACTGCCATCTAACTTATCGTGTCTAGCAAAATACAAATTTCCTCACCAGAAGTGATGATTTGAAAATGAGAATTACTGAATCATTCTACTGATCCTTTAATAATTAATCAGTCATCAGCCCCATTTTGATCTTAAACGACCATTCGAGTTTCACTCCATTTCGAGTGCAGCATTAGGCCTTAAGGGACAACCTTAATCGTGGACAAATCCTCAACAACACATCGCTCCAAAAAATCGACAAAAACCTTCAAACCTTCCCACAACATGTACTTAGGTATTCGCTCATTCTCACCATGAATATGGTCGAGATAAGACCTATCAATAGCGGTAGGGATTACGGAGTAGGCAGGTACTCCCCTACTTCTGAATGCACCAACATCATTGATGTACGGCACCATCAAGCTGGCAACCTCCGCGTCGGGGAAGTGCGTCAAGATAGCCGCACTCATATGCTCAAAGAAGGGGTTATCGAGTTCACTAGGAGGTAGCGGTGGCATGTCGGTGATGACCTGTATGGTGATTGCGTCGTTATCCAGAATTTTTCGAAGATCGCGTAAGAATTGGTCTTGATCAGCCTCGGGTAGTAATCGACAATCCAACCACGCGCTTACACAAGAGGGGATCGCATTGATGGACTCCGTCTGGCTTTGCACATTGGTCAAAGTGATTGTGTTGGTGAATAGCGCAAATAACTCGGGCTGCTTCCGCAATTGTGGGACAAGCACAATGCGAAATAGACGTGGGTGCTTCAATACCGTGCGCAGAACTCCTTTCTCCAAGCTTCCCAATTGTCGCAGAACATCCGTGTTCAAATCTGTATAGATTGCCTTAGGCCTATGCTGCACCAGCTTGGAAAGTGCTTCTACCATTTCCTGATTAGCATAACACAGCGGTGTTACTGATCCGTGGCGGGTGCTTTCCACAATTAAATCCAGGCGAAGCCACAATGCTCGTTTGTGTGCTACCGAAATCCCGAATATCCAGGTATCAGGTTGGCTCTTTAGAATGCCTTGGAGTGCTGGCGGGCCTTCACCGATAACAACGGCTGGTTGTAACAAATCAAGGTAGTTTTCAGCTACAAAACTCGCTCCACCACCGCATTGGGTTTCTTCACACGAACCCGCCAGAAAGGTGATGTTGTACGGTAACTGACAACCCACCGATCGCCTTGCCATTTCGATGACGCTGAATAAATGAATGATTCCAATGCCCTTGTTGTCAAAGGCACCGCGTCCCCAGATTTCTGTGTCGCTAATAAAGCCGGAAAACGGTGGGTACTCCCATACAGTGGTATCCCCAACTGGTACCACATCAATATGGTTGAGTAGAATGATGTTTGGCAGACCGGCTGTCAAAGGATAGATAGAGGCTGCCAAGTTGTAGTTGCTGTTAGACTGCCCCATGTGGGTAACATGTAGTCCATTTTCTCGTGCAACTCGCGTTAGGAATTCACCAGCTTCCCGCTCCCATCCGCTCACTGACGGGATTTGTATGTACTCACTCAGCAGTTCAGGCATGGTATAGTTCTTGCCGCCTAGCTGTACTTGTATAGTGCTGTCAAATTGTGCCTGTACAAAAGCGACCAAAAGAAAACAGCTCAGGAATAGGATCTTAATTCTCATAGTTCTCCTCTTTTAGTTTGCAAATGAATAGAGCATCGCTCCATCGAGAACTACAATGGGTGCATAGCCAAGTTATCAATCTGAGTTTTGAGACAAGGGCATAATTATCAATTAGTAGGGCTGATTCTCATCAATTATCGCCGCATTCTCCTCATAAAGCCTTGAAAACGTGCAACCTTGGTAGATTGGAAGCGTCTTTTGACAAAACACCCGTATTATGCTCAGTAACCACCTGACTGTTGCTTGGCGCAACCTGCGCAAGTATCCATTCTATTCTCTTATCAATATTTTAGGACTAGCACTCGGGCTCACCGCCTTCCTTTTCATTTTCCTATTCGTTCGTCATGAAATAAGCTATGATCAGTACCATCCGCAGGCGGAGACGCTGTTTCGCGTAGATGCGGACGGGCGGTTGGGCGAACAAATCATCAGCTCTGCCAATACTGGTGCGCCAGTGGCACCCACTATGCAGCAAGACTTTCCAGAAGTAGCAGCCTTTTGCCGATTTCGTGATCGAGGAGGTTACAATGTAAACTTCGAAAATCGGAGCTTCAGCGAACCGAATGTCGTTTTTGCGGATAGTACGTTCTTCCAAATGTTTGGTGCCGAATTGGTGGAAGGCAATCCCGTTGAAGTACTCCGAGCACCCAACAGTGTGGTGATTACAGAAGCGATCGCACAGAAGTACTTTGGGCTGCAAAATCCAATTGGTAAAGCACTACTTTTTGACAACGAAGACACCTACACGGTAACTGGCTTAATGGCCCCTATCCCCAGCAATACGCACTTCAACTACGAATTGATTTTATCGCTGTCGTCCTTGGAAGAAAGTCGAGAGCCGCTGTGGGGTAACATGAACTTTAATACCTACGTGAAATTGCACGATGGCACCGATGCCGAACGCTTCGAAGCGAAGATGAACGATCATCTGACGAAGAACTATTTCGGACCAGAAGTAGAGCAGTATATCGGCATGGCCTGGCCAGATTTCATTGCTGCCGGTAATGCCTTTGATTTCAGCTTATTTCCAGTAACAGAAATCCACCTGCATTCAGACAAGGAGGATGAACTTGCTGCTAATTCCGATATCAAATACGTCTGGATTTTCTCGATTATTGGTGCTTTTATCCTATTGATTGCCTGCATTAACTTTATGAACTTGTCTACTGCTCGTTCTGCTGTCAGAGCGAGAGAAATTGGGGTACGCAAGGTCGTTGGGGCTACACGTAGAGATCTCGTTCGTCAGTTCTTAGGCGAGAGTTTCCTCGTTACCTCACTGGGCTTGATCATTGCGTCTGGTTTAGTGGTTTTGCTAATGGGACGTTTCAATGAACTGGCTGGTAAATCTTTTGTCCTGAGTGACATCCTGTCCGTCCACTTTCTGCTACTTGCTGGTGGATTGACAATTCTTACTAGTCTGCTGGCTGGAACATATCCTGCGATTTTCCTAGCTCGTTTCCAAACCATCAAGGTATTGAAGGGTAATGGTGCTCAGAACCGTGCCCGACCATTTCTACGCAATGCTTTAGTGGTCTTCCAATTCCTCATTACGGTCTTTTTGATCTGTGGGACCTTAGTCGTCTACCAGCAACTCAGCTACATTCAGAATAAGAAGCTGGGGTTTGAACGCGAGCAACTACTGATGGTAAACGATGCTTACGCACTGGAAGACAATATCCAAGCCTTCAAGAATCGTATGCTGGCTGAGGCCGATGTAAAAAATGCTACCGTAACAGGATATCTACCTATCCCCTCCTGGCGAGGGAGCAGTTCTTACTTCAAAGGCCGAGCGGCCGAGTTGGAAAATGTAATCATGACCAACAACTGGCGCGTTGACCATGATTACATTGAAACACTACAAATGGAATTGGTAGCCGGACGAAATTTCTCTACCGATTACCCGACCGACTCTATGGCGGTCATCATCAATGAAACGATGGCCACCTACTACGAGGGCGATCCGATTGGTCAGGAGCTCAGCAACTTTGGCGATGATGGCCAAAACCTAGAAATCTTTCATATTATCGGTGTGGTCCAAGACTTCAATTATGAAAGCCTCCGACAGACCATCGAACCGCTAGCCCTTTTCTTGGGAGAGGCTCCTGGCTTTGTAACCATGCGGATGAATACTGATAACCTTCCGGCCTTTATCAACCGTATGGAAGCTTCCTGGAACGAAATGGCTCCGGGTCAACCATTCTCGTATACTTTCATGGATGAGAACTTCGACCGTATGTACAATGCCGAACAACGCATTGGGTCGATCATTGGAACCTTTGCCTTTCTGGCCATCTTCATCGCTTGTATAGGCCTAATCGGGTTGAGTACGTTCATCGCACAGCAACGGACTAAAGAGATCGGCATCAGGAAGGTGCTTGGTGCCTCTACCGTTGGCTTGGTACAACTACTATCTCGCGACTTTGTCAGGTTAGTAATTGTTGCACTCGTAATTGCCGTTCCACTGGCCTGGTGGGCCATGAACAACTGGTTACAAAGCTTTGCCTACCGGATTGATTTAAACATCGGTGTCTTCCTCAGTGCAGCAGTCATTGCGGTACTGATCGCCTTAGTTACCGTAAGTGTACAAAGCGTTCGTGCCGCCTTAGCTAACCCAGTGGATAGCCTACGCGGCGAGTAGACGTCCGATTAAGGCGCTGACCGTACCAATCGCGTTCCATATGCCTTGGTACGGTCACCACCTGCCCAGCCCCCATACGGGCGATAAGCAACCGGACTGAATGGGTTGTACGTATGGTACATCCGATTGTAACCGTAAAAACCACCACCGCGAAACCCAAAACCGCCTTCATCTTCTGCTCCAGACGGCCATTCCGCGACGTCCGCCATTCCCTCCGGGGATAACTTACCATCGACATGTTGCCCTGTAAAAGCTCTTCCACGGGGGTGACCGATAGAGATGGTTCGTTCCCACAGGCTACCAGCCAGATCCATAACCCAGTAGGGAGAAGCGCCGAAATAATGCCTGGTGTCATCCGACAACTCGGCTTCATTCAAGCCGTTTCGCATCTCTAATTCGCCGTTAGCATTAGGCAGTCGTTGCATCTGTAGCTTTGAAGTGGTGCTCCAAGGAAAGTCCTCTGATTCGGGTTTTTCAGCACCCCGAGCAGCCTTTGCGAATTCCAATTCAGTCATCGGGCGTAGGCCAGCCCAATCGGCAAAGGCCATAGCATCGGCCCAACCAACGAAGTAGGCAGGCTTATTAGGATAGGCTGTAGAAAACTGTCCATCGACAAATTCAATACTTCCTCCGCTTTCCTGGTAGGCGGGATGTTCGTGCACGATGCGCGCACTGCGCTGACTTTCGGTTAAGAAATTTAGAAATTTCACGTATTGCCCGGCACGGAGTTCATATTTCATCATGTAGAATCCAGCAAAGCCTTTGGGGAAAGCTGCCGGAATAGGGCCCGCTTGATCGCCAGAGTATCCTCGAGGGTTCTGGTAATGTAAATCTGCCTCGGATCCTACACTCAACTCTTGCTCGGAAGTTATCTGCAATAAGCCAGGCTCGCCATCCCTAGTGTTTGGAGCATAGAGACCACCATGTTCGATAGCTGCTTTACTCTCATCCCCTATATAGAAGGAGCCTTCTGGTATATAAACCATTTCTACGCCATGCGCAGTCAAATGGTTAGCGTGAGCATTCAGACCATCAAAATCTCTGCTCAGCAAAGCGATCTTGACCGTCATGGATACATGGCCACGAATAGGACCTTGCGGCTGAATAAATAGCCCAGCCTGATCGGCTGGTGTCTTGATGGTAAATCCTTCTGATTCAGATGGAGCAAATACTTCAACCACCTGGTGTCCTTGCGCTGCTACGCGAATATGTCGAGTTTCATCTGCTGAGCTTGTTTTAAAGAAAACCCAAGCCGCATCTTGGTTACGATCATTCTTCCAGGCGTTATCCCAGCTGATGTTGAATACAGCATAAGCCTGATCGTCCTCGTAATAACATAACGGTTGTGAAAGTTGGAGATTACTGGAATAGCCATTCAGGAGCACTAAGGCTCCGAGTAGAGTAAGTACAGATTTCATGTCGGGTGATAATTGGTAAAAAATTCTTCTATTGAATAACAGTCATTTCTCTGGCCCCTCCCCTATAGCACAACGGTCAGTATGTGCTTTGAAGCGGCCAGTCAAATTTCACTATTAATGTACGAATAATTTCGTACTAACTATCAAAAACAACGTGAGTAGGTATCAAATCTACCACAGAACTACATACGCTGTGCCGCAAGTACGTAGTTGTGCTCTACTACAGTCACTGCATAGGCCTGACCATTCTCTACAGCAAAATCAATCCTTACAGAACTGGCGCCATCCGGTGTAAATACGTTATCAGCAATGCGGTTCAGCGCTCGTCCGAATGTACCTTCGCGGCCAATTTGTAGTAACCCACGTCGGTTTTTGGAAACGTAGAAGAACTCGTCTTCCCCTTCGCCCCAGCGGTAATCTCCGATGAAAAGTTCTTGTTCTTCTGCGGTAATCGGTAGATTAACATCCGGAAAATGGGCATCACCCAACTCTTCCAGGTATTCGACCATCGCCTGTGTTTTCTGAAGTTCTTCTTTCGAAAGATCGTCAAATCGGAGGCGACTCTGTGCATGTTCTAGCAAGGTGATTCCGTGGGGGCCTAGTTTGCTCTGAATACCTGGTGAAGCAGTAATCATTGCCTTTACCACCTCTAATTCCCCTAGCATAGCATAGGTAAATATATCGGGCCGCGCTCCATGCTTCATCAAGACCTCGACAATATCTCTGCGCCCCATGTGAGCAGCAGCCCCAACAGCCGACTCAATATCACCGAAACCCCAATCCCAGGTGGCATTTGCCAGTTCGGGCCGTGCTTCCACTAGCTCTTTCACCCGATCATAGCGAGCATGAGCCGCACCGACCATCTCCGATACAAGATCATCACTCATTGCCGGGTAGCGATAGAAGAGATCATCATCTGTTAGTGCAGGGGTAATTCCGATGGCTGTATTAGCAGAGACTGTACCAGTTATCATTCCAAAGGCAGCACTATACAAGAATCGACGACGAGTAGTGTTAGCGGACATAGCAGTGAGGTGTTAGTTAAGTTGATCATTAAACGTAACCAATTCTCACCCAAAATTTCCTTCAAATCTTATGAGCAGCCAATTTCCTGCAGGGAATGAAAGCAGGGAGTCCCCCAAGTGATGGTGGCTCCCTATCAATTATGGAATACTATTGTTTACTTATTCCTGAAACACTCGGAAACGCCCAGAAACCTCCAGCTGTGTGGGAGGTTGCCAATCTTCGCCTACGCGCGACAAGGCACTTACGGTACCAGACCATGTGCCGTGGAGGTAACTACCAGGACCGGCATTCTCAAGGATTTCAAGAGTTAAGCCTTCACAAGGCTCCGACCCCCAATTTCCACACAGAAGGGTCCAGAACGTACCATCATCGTCGGTGAAATCATAGCGGAAGCTAGTGATCTCCATCGTGGAGTTTGGTGAAGAAAAGGTAGGTTCATCCACATAGATATCAATATGCATTGGAACTTGGCTGGGCAAGTAGATGGAATCCCATACCGCCATGAGCTCTCCTCCGTTATATCCACCAACATTAGGTGTTAGGAAGAGACGTGTTTCTCCAACGCAGTTCACCTCAATAAAGTCTTCAGCAGGTAGTTCACAAACCAGTTGTGGACCGACATCCATTGAAAGCGCAAGTTCCTGGCTCAGCCACTCTGTAACTAAACCTGCATTTACGTCAGCGATGCGGATCTCAAAGGGTGCATTAGCGGACCCCGTACACAGATACATTCCGCCACGAAAATTGCCATCAGGACCACTTAGGATCGTTCGGTTTTGTCCGTTCCAATTTGCTGTGATAAAAGCATTTTCGATTGGTTCGCCTGAACAATCCAAAGCCTGGCCGTAGTATTGGTAGTATTGGTCATTCTCAACCGTAAAGGTGCCAATATTTGTATTCTGCGTGAAGCTACCAATATCCTGATTGAAGGCTACATCGCCACAAGGATCCCAGATGATCATTCTTAGTTCTTCTTCCACTGGGGCGAAACCAGAAAAAGTGCCATCGGCACGAGTACGCACACCACCTTCTATAGTACCTGTAGGGAGTACTTCCATACTAACTGTTCGAAAGGGTACGGGTTCAGCAAGTGGTGTTTCAAGTTTACCGGTTAGGAAAACAGCTGGATAAGAAGGGGAACAACACCAAAAAGTAAAGTGCTGCACGGAAGCACGATAACGGCCATTCTCCCAGCGAGCTTTACCATCTTCCTGCCAAAGGCCAGTAGTTTCATCTAAGTACCATAGTGACCGTTCAGACTCCACACCACCACTGTACAATTCTGGAACAGGCAAGCTGATTTCTGCTGTTTGCCCTTCGGCTAATTGCAGGGGTTCTCCGTTTGCACCGTATAGCTCTACGGCAAGCACGCCCGTTTGTAATAAAGCCACAAACTGAGCCTCTGTCGTCAACCCTAATACACTGCCGGGGATGCGTTGCCGAGAGTCTGGAGCAGCTCCATCTAACCAAATGGCGGCTACTGACACCTCTCCTGCATAAGCAGTACCGTCCTCCCGAACAAAGCCATCCGGTGGAAGGTCCACACCTACATCACCCAATTCAATGAGGCTACCAGCCTCCGATGGAAACTGATCCACAATCTGTAAGGTCTGAAGTTTTATTTCAACAAACTCCTGTGACTGTTCGCTCGGATAGACCCAAGTTGCATAAGGAAAAAATCCGGGAGCATCCAAGCGAAGATTGGCCCCTTGTTCTGGTAGTTCCAAAGCTGAAAAAAGATAAAGGCCTTCTGAATTGGTGTAGGTAGAAAATTCTCCGATATGTACCTGCACACCGGAAACAGGATTATCGTCCTGATCCAGCACTTGTCCGGCAACAACGGCCTCAACCTTTTGTCCAGAGAGATTAACGAGGCCATCAGTGGTCGAAATTTCAGGGCTCGTTTTCTGGCACGAAGCCAATAGGCATAGGAATAGCAGGGGAATTAGATAGCGCGTCATAAAACTTCAATTTGAGGCAGAAAGAGAGCAATGATCTGCCTTGTTAATCAATTGATTCCTACCTAGTGAATCAGTTGAAAGCACAAAACGCTGCATGCTGCTTGGGGAGACGAAAAAAGCTTTTCTATGTACACCCGTATCATACCCGTTAATCCAAAGCAATTTACGATCTTAGCCGCCGTACTAAATCAGCAAGAAAAACGTGTCCAATCCGGCATCCACTACCCTCCCCCATCCATTTATTGTAGTTGAAGGCAATATCGGTGCAGGCAAGACGACCCTGTCTACGATGTTGTCTAAAGACTTTGAGCGCCGATTGATATTGGAACAGTTTTCTGACAACCCATTCCTGCCTTACTTCTACGACAACCCCGATCGTTATGCCTTTCCGGTGGAGTTATTCTTTATGACGGAGCGTCATAAACAATTGCAGGAAGAGCTCAGCCAGATCCAACTCTTTGAGCAAGGTATCATAGCCGACTATCTGTTCATTAAAACACTACTATTTGCTCGTCATACACTGAAAGCAGAGGAGTTTCGCTTGTTTCAGCGCTTATTTAATATCCTTAGTACGAATTTCCCGAAGCCTGATTTGCTACTTTATATCCACCAACCGGTGCCGGGGCTAATGGAGAATATCAAGAAGCGCGGCCGTACTTATGAGCAAAAAATGGACCCCGAATATCTACAGCGGATCCAACAGGCATATTTCGATTATTTTCGGACGATTTCTGACATCCCAATCGTGGTTCTAGATGTTCAAGATATAGACTTTGTTGCCAACCCGGATCACTACCAGCTCATCGTGCGTTTGCTGCAGAATTCCTTTTCACCAGGGATGCATCAGCTACGGGGAGTTGATTTGTTGTCCGCTAGTTCCAGTGCTTAGAATCAACTGGACTTTTAGTGATTAAGTACATAAGTAACCCCTCTAACTATGAAGATCAACATCCCCGAAAGCAGTCAAGAAAGAGTAGTAATCGTGGGCGGTGGTTTTGCCGGCTTATCTGTTGCTCGCCAGCTTGCTAAGAGTAATTATCAGGTCGTCCTCTTAGACAAGAACAATCACCATCAATTTCAGCCGCTTTTCTATCAGGTAGCGATGGCTGGTCTAGAGCCAAGTTCTATTGCTTTCCCCTTCCGTAAATTGTTCCGTCGACACAAAAATGTCTTCTTTCGGGTGACGGAAGTACAGACCATCGAGCCGGAAAATAAGCGTGTAATTACAAAGCTGGGTGAGTGTAACTACGATCACCTAATCATTGCAATTGGTGCAGACACCAACTACTATGGGAATGAAGAGGTAGCCCAGAATGCGCTTCCGATGAAATCTGTGGGCGAGGCTTTGTACTTGCGCAACACCATACTTTCAGACTATGAAAAGGCACTATCCGTAACAGGTTATGATGAGCGCCAGGGCTATGTAGACATCGTTATTGTAGGAGGTGGCCCAACTGGAGTAGAATTGGCAGGGGCATTGGCGGAGATGAAGAAATATATTCTACCCAAGGATTACCCCGAGTTGGATACCGCCGAAATGGATATCCACCTTATTCAAGGAGCACCACAACTGCTAGCGGGGATGTCTGATGATTCTTCGAACAAAGCCTTGGCATATCTCCAAGAGATGGGCGTACAGGTAAAGTTGGACACACGGGTAAATCGGTATGATGGAGAATTCGCCTACTTGAGTGATGGTGATAAGATTCGCAGTAATAAAGTGATTTGGGCCGCTGGGATTACCGGCAATCATATCCCAGGCTTACCAGAAGAGTCGATTACCTATGGTCGCCGACTGGCGGTAGACCGATTCAATCGAGTACAAGGTGCAGAAAATATTTATGCCCTAGGTGATATCGCCTACATGGAGGAAGAGGCATTCCCTAAAGGACATCCTCAAGTAGCACAAGTAGCCATTCAGCAAGGCCAGACACTCGCCGACAACTTGAAACGGAGCCTAAAGCAGCAAGATTGGAAGCAGTTCTCTTATAATGATAAAGGCTCGATGGCCACGGTAGGACGAAACCGAGCTGTGGTAGATTTGCCTTCCTTCAGTTTCCAAGGCTTTCCAGCCTGGGCTGTCTGGCTATTGGTGCACCTGTTTGCTATTCTCGGCACCAAGAATAAAGTATTTGTATTCCTGAACTGGGTCTGGAACTACCTTACCTATGACCAAAGTCTACGACTAATCATCAGGGCGAAGGGCAAGCGAGAGTAACTCATCATGCTTTACTCAAACTTCAATTAAATCACTGTTAGTCAAGTTTTTGAATATATAATACTACCAAAAAACAGTCATTTTCTGGCAAGATTCTATTGTGCACGTAGTGCAATAGCACTTCGAACTAGTTATCGTCCGGTTGGCGAGTTGATTGCCAATTCAGTAGTTGCCATCTCCCCCGTTCCTTTCGGTAGACAGAAGTATAGTAAAGACCGATATTGAAGGATTGACCTTTATACAAACCCCGCACTTTAACCAAGCCGGTAACGACAGCCGTTTTGCCAAAACGACGAAGTCTACTTTCCACGGGATACATTTCCTGGTAGGTAATCTTTCCTGATTGTACACTGGTAATAAAGTCAGCTTTAGTCTCTACAAGTCCGTTGGAGTGGAGATAATACAAGTCATCATGAAGGAGTAACTGCAGTGCATCCGTATTTTGCTCAACCTGGGCTTTAAAGCGTTGCGCCTCCGAATCGAGAATAGCAGCTTCTTGGCCATGAAGTTGGATCATCACCACCAACAATAGTGGCAACAGAAGATACTTTTGTTTTATTTGTTTCATTTTATTATTTATAATATTTTTTGTTTATTTTTTTTATTTTTCCTACCTTCAATTCGTTCAAGCCTTTCAACTGACCAAGAAAGGATTGTTCTCAGCGCATTTCAACCTATCAGTAGCATAGTAATGAGCTACACGGTCTGATAGGAGTTCAGAGTTTTTATTACATCGATTGGATACTTGCACTGCAAGTATATGGTGGTGGTTTGTCCGAGCTTACCATTAGGTGAGTAACCGGTCCGGCGTTCAGGCAACGGGTGGGTCCCCTCCCAAGGGGATTCTATATCTCAAAGCTAAATCCCGCAAAAAAACTATCTTGATCGCAAATTAGCTATCCACAGCTCAACAACAAAACGAAATGCAAAACCGAGCCATCAAAATCAGCCTGTTCATTAACTACTTTGTTTTTGCCATTCTTCTGAACAGTGTTGGTATCGTTATACTAAAGTCACAAAAGGTCTATGGAGTCGATGAAGTAGCTGCCAGTACATTGGAGCTATTCAAGGATATGCCTATTGCTATTGTCTCTTTTCTCATTGCTTCATTTTTACCTCGAATAGGGTATAAAAAAGCCATGTTAGCGGCACTTGGGATAGTTGCGTTCGCCTGTGTTGGCATGTATTTCGGCAACTCATTTTGGTCAGCTAAACTGTTGTTTGCTGCCGTTGGTGTTTCCTTTGCCCTCATCAAAGTCTCTGTATACTCTGTAATAGGCTTGGTTACTGATGGTGAAAAGGCTCATAATAGCTTCATGAGTAATGTGGAGGGCGTTTTCATGTTTGGCATTGCTTTAGCCTACTTCCTATTCCCGGCCTTCAATAGCCCAGATGATCCGAATGCTTGGTTGAATGTGTATTGGTTGTTGGCTGGACTGGCAGTTGTCTCCTTTCTATTTCTCTACAACGCTGAATTTGATGAAGGGACAGAGATTCCTGGAGCCAATCTCACTGAGGACTTTATGGCTATGTTCAAGCTGCTGACTCGGGTCCTAGTGATTGTCTTTGTCTTTAGTGCCTTCTTGTTCGTGATGATTGAACAAGGCATTATGACTTGGCTCCCTACCTTCAACGATCGGGTATTGGACCTTCCAGAGAACTTGGCTATCATGATGGCTAGTATCCTGGCAGTATCATTAGGTATAGGCCGCTTTATGGCTGGCTACCTCACCCAACGCTTCTCGTGGGTTGCTGTCTTAAGCTTGTGTCTACTTGGTGCTATGGCAATGGTTGTTTTCGTCTTGCCTCGAGCGGTAAGTGCCGAGATCGGCGACGTACAAAGCTTGGCGGATATTCCCCTAATTGGCTACGCATTCCCGTTTGTAGGCTTATTCATTGCTCCGATCTACCCATTGCTCAACTCGGTAGTGCTTAGTGCCTTGCCCAAGAAGCTGCACAGTCCTATGTCTGGTCTGATTATCATTTTCTCGGCATTAGGTGGTACACTAGGTTCACGTTTGATCGGCATCCTGTTCAAAGAGGTAGGAGCCGAATCTGCTTTCTCCTACACCCTTATTCCGATGGCTGTACTGTTTGTAATGCTATTCGTTTTGAAGCGATTGACTGATCAGGAGCGAGCCATCAATTAAGAGCGTTTAGGTACGCAGATTTCGCCTGAGCATCAAATTCACCTACCTAAACTCTAATCAGAAGACGATTTTACGGACTTCGCCATTAGATCTTCTCAATAAGTAAATACCAGCTGGCATTCGCTCAGTTGGCAGCTGTATCATTATGTCCTGATTTACCGTAGATAGGCTAAATCGTTCAATCAACTGTCCGGTTACGGATAGTAGATCGATGGTCTCGAAAATGTCCCCCACTTGGAGGTTGTCAATAACCACTACGCCATCAGTACCAACTGGATTGGGGAATACTCCCCAAGTAGGTACATCTGAAGAGAACATGACCTCTCGTATTTCACTGAAAGAAGTGGTTCTATCCTCATCTACTTGACGTAAGCGATAGTAGCTCCTACCAAGCAGAGGACGGGTATCAAGATGGAAATAAGCCTGTGTCTGGTTACTATTGCCAGCACTGGCTACAAATTGCAGGTCCTGGAATATCCGGCCATCAGCCGATCGTTCCACGTAAAAACCTGTACTATTTTGTTCGTTTATAGTCGTCCAATCTAAGCGGACAGTATTGTCAATTGGTTTAGCCTCAAAATTGCCCCATTCTACTGGCAAGGCAGATACACTTTTGGTAGCTTCTAGCATGACATTGTCGAGCGCAACAAATTCAGCCCACTGCCCGCCGTCGTCATAGCCGAACCGGAATCGGAATTGTTCATTCGCATAAGCACTAAGATCCTGCGACCATTCCGTGAAGCAATCACCATTCCATGCTTCACTCGGAGAACATCCTTCTCCTGATTGATCCTGGTAAACTAATTGCCAATGTTCACCATCAAAGACTTCTATTGTGAACCTAGCCTGAGTACCACTAAAGAAGGTGTTGAAATTGTACATCAGGCTCAGCTCAACTCTTTCGTAGCCCTTGAGGTCATATGGAGAGGAGGCGACAAAAGTTGAGCCTGTTTGTTCGGAATAAGGCCCTAAAACATCATCATCGAAATAGAGCATACAGGATCCGTCAATAGAGTTTTGCCCTGTACCAAAATTGACAGTATTCCGGGTGCTGTCACCGATTTGCCAAGTGGCACCTGACGGATAGTTGCTACTACAATGCCATCCAAGTGGTAATCTACAATCTTCAAACCCTTCCACTTCGGCAAGATTACAGGCTTGATCAGGAGTACTAAGGACTAGGCCCTCTCCACAAGGGTTGCTGCCAATTAGATTCGGAACTGCATAAATCATTACTTCCCCATTCTCTGGTAATCGAAGATCATCCAGTCGAATCAGTTGAGGGCTTTGGTCGTAAGACTGCGGAAAGGACTCACCGGCAACCCAGATTGTAAATCCTTCTTCGTAGGTTTCGGTATGACTCACTACCATTTCTAGTGCGTAAGTACCATTGCTTTCATCACAACGTTTCGGCTGTGCTGTAATTAAGTCTAGTTTTGAGCGCTCCTCTGTGTTTAGCAGAAGACGCTGGCGAACACTCCAATCTTCATCACAGGAAGCTACTACTGTCACTCCATACTTACTACACAGCTCAATTTCAGAGGATAGAATCATCTCCGGATTCAAAGTGTAGAAGGTATCAACTAGGCCGGAGGCAAGTTCCTCCAACAGGACCGCCCAGCTTGTCGCGCTATTTCCTTGCCAATGGAGACTCAGAGCAGGCACTGTAGCATCAAAATCTGCCACTAAGCCGGAGACCTCCCCACATGGCGATGAGCATCCAATAGTGCAGCTGTTCTCATCAAAGAAGGAGTTAACTCGGCTAATAGAATTTGCATCACAGTAACTCAAAGAACCGTTGGTCCAAGTTGTGGAAAGGCTGACCCCCGGATCCATAATGAAATCAGGACGCGCACTCGCATAGCAGGCATACTCTCCACTATTATAATTATGTACACAGCCAAAACTATGGCCGAACTCATGCGCAGTCATTACTCTAAGGAGACCTGCGCTCGCAATGAAATCTTCTAAAATCTGGAAAGCATTTCCTGTACATGCAGCTCCGACTTGAGCTAAACCGATAATACCACCACTACCCTGACTTTGATAATTGCGACGAGACCAAAATTGACCAATGTCGAAGGTATTCACAAAACCGCCTGTCTGGCCCCAATCGCCAAAACTCTGTAGTATTGTCACTGCTTCTTGGCCTGTAAACCAAGGGTCGCAATCCTGGCAAGCACTGATCACCAGTTCGGTAAGACGAAACTGAATTTGTTCCTCGAATTCGTCATCGAAGTTACCAGAGATATTATTCAGCACGCCCTCTACATGATTGAAGACTGCTTCGGCGGAACCATAATGCTCATACATACTAAAGTCAGCGGCAATTGCAACTTCTACCTCACGACAGCCCGAACGGTTTCCTCCATTTGAGAAGGATCGGGAAAATCGATCTTTTTCCGTTTGACCACAGCGTAGTCCAGGCATCGGAATCACGGCTGTACTGGAATAAACTAAATAGACATCCACTCCAATATCTGGCAAGAATCGATTGGCTGGTTCGATGTACCAATCTTCTCCTTCGTGAGAAACATACCCATAGATGAAGTCTTCGCCGATGGATAGACGAGCATCCTGATTTGGATTAATGGAGCGGAAGGAATTGGTGGTCGGCTTAGACGGTAGGCGACGTCGATTTTCTTTACTATTGAGTACAGCTATTTCCAGTGATTGACTCAGCAAATTGGACGACTCCATTGCTAAGGTCCATGCCATGCCACTAGGAAAAACCCAACTTGTAATGAAGAACTCAGGATTTACTTGAGTTGCTCGATGAATATCAGCCGAGGGAAGCGATATCAACTCATAATCCGTGAAATACTGATCCAGCAAATTAGATTCAGCAACAACTCTTTCCGCATTGAATACACTTTGCGCTTGAACACTTATCAAAATACCAGGCACCAATAAAAGCGTAAAGAGACTTGCACAAGTCACCCTTCTCATCGTAATTCTTTTCATGTGCATCTGCTGGCCAGGCCAGAGATGTTAATTAGGAGGACACCTTGTGCTGTTCAAGTGTTGTGTAAGCAAACCACTATAGCCCCAAATGAGAGGTATAAAGCAGTAGCACGGAACCAATACTGATAGTTCGAAAGAAAACAAAGGCAATTAAAGCCCTACTGTGTTGGACAAGAAGTGTTTGTGATGTTATTCGCGTAATCCTGGTACAAGAAACCGGAAGATGGAATGGTGTTGAAGCACGGTATAAATCGACAGACTGTCGAATAATAGATAGTTAAACTCTCGTACGATCAAATATAATAGAAAATATTTAATATGAAAATTATCTATAGAAAAATATTAATATTGGTTTCAGTGGTATGCTTACCCCTCTGAAAGCAATATCAAGTTGAAACAAGAAAGTCCTTCGTTACTAGAAGAGCTGGGCACCAACTGCTGCCCAAAACGGATGGATCTCCACTATCAGGCGTCCAGCCTTTACTGCTGGGTCATCATTGGCCAAGGTCACTGCCTCCTCGTAGGTAGGTGTGGAAAATATGACAACTCCTTGAATACCACTATCGTCAGCGAACGGGCCAGCAAGGCAGATCTTACGGTTAGCGGCAAGGGCTGATAAGTGCGCTAGATGTCTTTCCTGAATTTTGGCAGCTTCATCAGGGCCCTGGTCTCGCTTTGGGCCTTCCTTCAAGAAACACATGAAATACTGCTTCATTAGATAAGTAGTATCTCCAGTCTGATGTAGGAAGGTCTGAAAACCAGCGGTATCGATAGGCATTGTCTGCGCACTGACCTCATAGGATGTGCTCATAATCAGACATAAAACAGCGCAGAGCGCGAATAGTATACGTCTCATTCTACCGAATTTCTAGGGTTATCTAGGGCTAGCGTTTACCTTACGGTTAAACTCCGCACTAAGAACATATTGATCTCTGCGCAAAGCCTCTAGCATATCATTGGACCCAATCCGTTCCGTATTAAAACGTAGTAGCCAGAACGGACTGTTGGGTGAGATGCGCTTCACGATTTGCAAGTCTTGCTCCCGGTATTGAATAATCCAAACGCTAGGATCAACCTCTGGTGATAGATTAACCAGCAGTTCATCTGCGATCACATTATCTGGAAGATTAGCATCCCCGCCAGAAGATTGACGTTCCCAACCACCGCTTTCCGCAACCTGCGACAGCATTTCCTCCAACTGCAAAATTCGCTCTGGGCGACCATCCTTTCCTTTAACTGATTTACTCTGTCCGTCCTTATGGTAAGTAATAGAGATAGTTGGTAGGTCGGGAATTTCCGCCTTGTAGATATTCTGGAATCCCCACATATCAGACTCCTCAAATGCATTGATCAAATCGCGATATTTGTTCTGGTCTAGCAATTTGGTATGCAAGCCTATGCGATTGGTGTATTGGCGACCGTCGTAGGCAGCAATACCTCCTTCATAAATGGTGAGTTTATACACTGGGCAACTACCAAAACAAGGTCCCTTGAACATCTCAATACGCGGCTCAAGTTTATCAAGATCCTTGGTACTCAGTGGTCGGCAAGTAGCAGCCAGAAGGATAAATGCAGAAGCAACCAGGAAAAGGATTTGCAGCATTCGCATAGGGGAATAGAAGTTTGTTGTGATACGCAATGATAATCAATTTCTAGCAATGAGTAGCTTCGTCACTTGCCAATCGTCTCCCTGTCGAGCACGCAGAAAATACAAGCCTGTGGGGAGATTTTGGTAGTTGATTCGCACCTCCCCTGGAAACTCCTGATAACCTGTACTTATTTGCTTACCATCACCGCTAAATAACTCCCAGTGTACCCTAGGTGATAGTGTTTCGGTATAAAGTAAACCTGTCCCTTGCTGTCGTACCAACATAAGATCGTTTGACCTTGGGGCCTCTGTCTCGCTACTTACCATGCAGCTCTTCAAGCAATCGGCTGCTAAAAGCCCAGTACGATAGGTTTGCAAAGCCTCCCAGACCCGTGCTTTCTGCCCTTCGGTAAACATGAAAATGCAATTGTCCGGCGAAAGCCCCATGAAGTTCTGTACGTTATCCGTTTCATCTCCTGGTGTAATGACACAACTATTCGCCCCTACCCCAGGACACTCTCCTAAATAGGTGCTTATTTGAAAGGGCGTATCATCTACAAAATCGTCGTAGGCAGAATCGCCGCAGCATTCGCTCGGAATACAATCGAAGGGCGGCGTATTTGCTCCCCATAGATGGAAAAGATTTAGATAGTGTCCTATCTCATGTGTGCAGGTGCGTCCTAAATCGTAAGGAGCTTCAAGCTCACCACCTCGTCCGAAGCGGTCTGTTTGAATGTAGACTCCGTCCTCAGCTGCTGGCACTTCACCACTTGCTATATCAGTTGGAAAAATGCCGATACCAGCCACTTGCTCCAAGTCGAGTTCCGCTACCCAGATATTGAGATAGCAAGCAGTACACCAAGCAGTACTACCACCGAGATCGTCATAGCACAGCTTGCGACGGCCTCCCAGGAAGCCCGTTAAATTGGACTCATTGGTTTGTCGTTGGATGAAACCAGAATGCGGTTGTCCCATGGGGTCTTCTGTAGCCAGTACGAAGTTGATTTCCATATCTGCTACCCGACTTTGAAATGGGAAATGCACATCACCTACATCGGCATTCAATGCTCGAAAATCTTCGTTGAGCACATCGATCTGCGACTGGACCTGTTCAAGACTGATTTGCTGATCCTCAGTACGCCAAACGTTATGAACAACCACTGGAATGGTAATCTCCATCTTAGGTCGATCCTCCATTGATTGAGCGACAGCTATTTCACTTTGATGTACTGCGCCGCACCAATTTTGCGCAAGCGTAAAAAAGGGAATAAGCAGTAAAGAAGAGAGGATGAAAATATTCGAAGGAGCTCGCATGTCATTGGGATTCTACTAACAATACGGACCCACATCTATTCTTCTTCCTGACGGAGTTCACTCGGCAACTGTTTCGTGGTTCGCGCTCCCAGGCGTCTCAGCTTTTCGGCTCGACCAACCAAAGTTTGGCTGTAGCGTTTGCCCTCAGATAGCTTGTACATGGCGGCCTCATAGGCATTATGCACGCTATCTAAGCGCTGACCAACTAGTTGCAGGTCCTCTACAAAGTTGACAAACTTATCGTAGAGCTGCCCACTTTGGCGGGCAATTTCTTGTACGCTGCGTTGCTGTTTCTCTTGTTTCCAGATAAATGAAACCGTCCGCATGGTAGCCAGTAGGGTTGAATTGGTCACCAAGACTATGTTATCATCCAGTGCATCTACAAAGAGGCGTTGGTCCTGCTGAACCGCTAAAGAAAAGGCAGGTTCTACAGGGATAAACAACAGCAGATAATCTGGTGAATTGATTTGATAAAGCTCCTGATATTTCTTTTTACTCAGGCCTTTAATGTGGGTACGTACGCTTTCCAGGTGCGCCTTAAGGGCTTTGGCCCTTTGCTTATCCGTTTCTGCGCTGCAGTAGCGCTCATAAGCAGTAAGAGACACCTTGCAGTCTATCACCAAGTGCTTTTCGTCCGGCAGATTAATAATAAAATCGGGTCTTTTGGTCTTCCCTTCTTGATCGCGGAAGGAGGACTGCGTCCGAAAATGAATCCCCTTCTGCAAACCTGCTTTTTCGAGTAGTAACTGAAGTTGAACCTCTCCCCAGTCTCCCTGAACTTTACTATCCCCTTTGAGGGCAGCAGTCAGGTTGCCCGCATCTTGGCTAAGCTGTTGATTAAGCTCTCGGAGTTGCTCTATTTCCTTCTTGAGGCTTACCCGATCTCGCGTTTCCTCGATGTACCGCCTTTCAATATTATCCTCAAAGTGTTTGATCTTATCTTTTAGCGGCTGCAACAGCTCTGTCAATTGAGTTTGGTTCTGCTGGGTAAACTTCTGACTCTTTTCCTCCAGGAGACGGTTAGCCATATTTTCGAATGCTACCCTATTTGATTGCTGCAACTCTTGGATTTGTTCCATCTGCCGCTCGAGCTGCTCCTGTAGATGTTCTAATCGAGTTTTCTCAGTCGCCAGGGCCGAAGAAAGGTGTCGCTCCGTCTCAACCTTTTCATGAAGATTGGCTTGTAAGACATCCGTTTGTTCCCGCAGCGCACGATATACATCTTTCGATACATAGGTGGTCTCGATCTTCTCTTGTGGAACGTACTGCTGTCCTACTCGAAGTCTTTGCCACCACATTCCCAACACCCAACCGAGTACCAGACCAATAACTAAGAATAATATGCCTAAGAGTAACGGATCCAACATAAACAACCACTATTTGGTATGGGCACTAAGGTAAGTTACAGGAATTGAGAGATTTAGTGCACATTTTTCTCGAATTGATCGAGCCCGCCCGTTGGGCGGGTCCCACCCTTATGGACCGGTTCACCTCACACCTTCCCCACTCCAAGTGGATCAGGCACGCGAACTCTCATCTCTTCCGATAACGAAAGAGCCGGCAATGCGTTGACTTGTACCTCCGAAATTCCTGCTTGACAAAACAGGGTTAACACCTCTGATTCAGAGCTATACCGGCGTCACGGGTCAGCTCCAGGACAATAATACAGGAATGATTTTAAAATATAAAATTTAACAACGATAATTTTTAAAAACATCTTTCATTACAGTTTCAACAACCATCTCCTCTTTGTGCACCTTCTCCAGCGAGGTAAATCCAAGTCACAATCAACTGACTATCAGTATACTTTCAAAAATGAAAGTACCGCACTATTTGGTCAGCATCTATTTTCAAGGGACACTAGCCGCTAGCTTTGCAACCAGCTGATCTTTGATCAGCTATTCAAAATCTATACCGACAACTACTTCATAAGCTCATACAACTATGATCGTCAAAAGAAATTTCCACCCACTTAAGGTCTGGAGCTACATCAAAGGGCAGGTACTATTCGTCCTGAGCTGGTCTATTATCGTTTGGCTACTCTTTTACTTTACTCAGGAGCAAGCCATGGCATTGAACTTTACGCCCATCGGCATTCTAGGCTCCGCCCTAGCTATCTTCGTTGCCTTCAGGAACAATTCAGCCTATGGCAGGTGGTGGGAAGCTCGCAGTTTGTGGAGCGGTATCCTCAACGCTAGCCGGGTATTTGCCAGGTTAGTAATCACCTTTACCGATAGCCACTCTCATCAAGAACAATACGATCAAGACAGAAGTGAAAAGTTCAAGCAATCTTTAATCTATAAACAGATCGCCTGGGTCAATGCGATGCGCATACAACTGAGAGGTCAAGATAATTGGGAAGAACTAAGGTCCTTCCTTACAGCGGAGGATTTCGAGCTGATTCAAAATAAAGATCATAAGCCCAATGCCATCCAACTTTTGATGGGGCAGCAGATATACCAAGCCATGGCTAACGGCACACTAGGCGGCTTTGATAGTTTCCAAATGGAAGGGCAACTCCCGGCCCTCACCAACTACCAAGGTGGAGTAGAACGCATTAAGAATACTCCCCTACCATGCCAATATGATTTCTTCACTAGAGTATTTGTCATTCTTTTCGCACTGTTGCTGCCTTTCGGTATGCTAGGCTTTTTCACCTCGGAATACATGACTCAGTATTCGTGGTTAATGATCCCGCTTTCAGTATTGATTGCCGGCGTCTTTATTGTAATGGAAAGAACAGGAGCTGCTAATGAAGATCCTTTCGAAAATCGAAGTACAGATGTTGCCTTAACCTCAATCTGCAATACTATTGAACGAAATCTAAAGGAAGCCTTAGGAGAGAGTGATTTACCCGAAAAGTTAGGGCCCGTAGACGGTTATCTCTATTAACTTGAAATGCAGCTTTAGACCTAGTAATCAAATACTGGTAAACTTTATTCTGCACAAATGCTACAAGTTCCTGTTAAGAGAAGGTGTTTTTCGTCCACATTAAAACCCGATGGAGGATTGACTGGTGGCAGCGGTGTCTTTTCAAGACAAATCGTCTTTTCACACTTCACACAGTGAAAATGGACATGATTAGCATACATCTCCTGCTTAGAGCGGTGCTCTCGACTAGTAGCATACTTTGTAGTACCACTATTGTCTACAACTTGGTGAATAATACCCTTCTGTTCAAGGGTTCGAAGTGTACGGTATAGCGTTGTTCGATCTAAACGCTCAAAATGCTGTTCAATATCAGCGTTGGAAAGTGCAGTGGAACCGGAGGCAAGGAAAAGCTCAACAACTTTATGTCGAATGGTTGTAACCCGTAAGCCATATTGCTTTAACAAGGAAGTGGCTTGCTGTTCCATTGGCTTATGTTTTGTTAGATGGGGTGATTAGTATTAATCCGAATTGTACAGCTCACAGCACCATTATTCGAGGCGCTTTTGATCTAGGTAGTCTACCTCTTAAATGGAATACTTTCAGGAGAGGGATAGAAGGAGGCGACCCAACATTAGGTCGCCTCCCATACTATTCAGGAAAGAATAGAATAAGTGGTTCTATTACATCTTGATAAAGCGCTTACTAACGAAAGCCTGACCAGACTGCAACTGGAAGATGTAGCTTCCAGCAGGCAACTGACTCAAGTCAATCT
>CAJXOS010000078.1 GCA_913057725.1 uncultured Lewinella sp. | reverse complement strand
CACCTATGCGAAGCCGCAAATCATTTTTAAACATATGAATGCACTGCTGAAAAATACAGCAGGCACAATTTTCAAACAAACAGCAGAATGGCACTTCACCTGACTGCTGCATAATTCACACGATCATGCGCGTTGTATTCAGCGCTCTGTCGTTCGCGGCAGGGGTAGTATTGTTTTTCCTTTTTGCAAAGCTTTTGGTAGCAGGATTATTCTTTGCGCTAGGCTTAGCAGTCTTCGCCTTCTTCGTTAAGAAGCTTAAGCAGGCTCGATACGGATACGGCAAATGGCATCAAAGTCGCTTCGGCGCGGAGCATGCCTACGCCACCTATCGTTATCCTGCCGTCCAGTCTTTCGGAGAGTGGTCAGAAGATGGCACTTATAAGCACCGTACGATCACCGTACTGTAATTATTGCGCAGAAAATAAGTGCGATTTTCCAAGTTTTTCAAACAGTTGTCACACTTAAAGTGAAGCGTTTAGCCAACCATTATGAAAAACAAAATCACTATTTGTTTTCGTGCTGTCCCTAAGGAAAGCTAAAGGCAAAAAAGTCGGAAATGGGAAGTGTATTTCCTTACTCCACTTTCCATTCTCCGACTTCAACAGTGCTCCCATTAAGACAGGGAGGCCAACAATGTTTTATCACCAAATCAAACGTCAACAACTATGTGTAGAGGAATGAAATATCACCGCGGCTATGGCCGCCACCAAGGTCATCGTCACCCAGGAATGCGCCGGACTGGTGCACAAGTAAGTGTTCGAGAAATGGATGACCGCTATGAAATCTATTTGATTGCTGCGGGACGTACCCGCGAAGACTTCCGTCTGGATGTCGCAAATGACATTCTAACTATCCATGCTTCCGCACCGGAAAGCACGGAGGAAGGACAATGGCAAAAGCGCGAGTTCCGCTTCCGCAACTTTGAGCGCAGCTTCCAGCTGAGCGACAAGATCAACACTGAGGCCATTACAGCCAGCTATGATGCTGGGGTACTTACTATCGTTTTGCCAAAACATGAGGATAAAGTCACCCAACGTCGGGAGGTGACGATTGAATAATAGTAGGTGCTAACAGCACCTAGTCGGGATTTTTACTAGCACAATACTCGGCCCTCGCCCTTTTGGTGAGGGCCTTTTTATTGAACTGATTTAAACTTTTCTAATGGATTGCGCCTCAAGCCCTTATTGAACCTGGCTTCAGCGTTTTCCTCGCACGTACCTTCCAGGTATGCGCTCGGAAAGCCTCTTCGCCAGAACCCACAATAGCTCAGGCTCATCAGCACCACAAAAGTTTAAATCAGTTCATTGCTAAAACCACAAAAAAGCTATCTTAGCTTTAAATTTGAACAGATTCAAATAACGACTTAACCATTAAGCCATGACCAACAAGCAACTCATTCTGCGTAAGCGCCCAATAGGACTACCCGAAGCTGATACCTGGAGCCTGGATGAAAACCCAGTACCAGAACCAGCTGAAGGGCAGATGGTCGTACGCCATCACTATATTTCGCTAGACCCAGCCATGCGTGGCTGGATGAATGAGACGCGTTCCTACATCCCCCCTATTCCCTTAGGTGATGTGATGCGGGCTGGCTCCATTGGTGAAGTTGTGGCTTCCAAAATCGATAAATTCCAGGTGGGTGATGTCGTCACTGGTTGGGGTGGCGTACAAGAGCACTGCCTCACCGACGAGAAAAACTGGTACAAAGTAGACACCAGTCTAGCCCCTATGCCCGCCTATATTGGTACTTTAGGCATGCCAGGCATGACGGCTTACTTTGGCATCCTGGAAGTGGGTAAGGTCAAAGAAGGAGACGTCGTACTTGTTTCTGGTGCTGCCGGAGCTGTAGGTAGTGTCGTAGGCCAAATTGCTAAGATCAAGGGCTGCACGGTAGTAGGTATTGCTGGTGGGCCAGATAAGTGTAAGTATTTGACCGAAGAACTAGGCTTTGATGCCGCTATCGATTACAAAAATGAGAATGTAGCCAGTGCCCTAAAAGCACGTTGCCCTAAAGGAATTGATGTCTACTTCGATAATGTTGGTGGAGACATTCTAGATATGGCTTTGGCGCGCTTGCGCATGCACGCACGTGTGGTCATTTGCGGAGCAATCTCACAGTACAACAACACAACTCCAATCAAAGGCCCTAGCAACTACCTTTCCCTTCTGGTAAACCGCGCCACCATGCAGGGTATGGTAGTGATGGACTACGCCAAAGATTACTCCAAAGCAGCAATGGAAATGGGTATGTGGATGATGCAAGGGAAACTAAAGTCGCGCGAGGATGTGTATGAAGGCATCGAAAACTTCCACGAAACTTTCCTTCGTCTATTCAATGGTGAGAAGAAAGGGAAATTGGTCCTGAAGGTGATCTAAGGATACTGTTCTAAATCGTCTTGAATCGGCTAAGGGATTCTTTCTGAATAGCTGCTGCCATTACTTCCGCAAATTGATCTGGCGTACAGGCAAAGGCTGGAATGCCCATGTCGGCTAATTGCTGGGCATGGGCATGATCGTACGACCCCACGCCTTCATCACTTAAAGCAAGAAGGCCAATAAACTGCACGCCACTGGCTTGTAGGCGAGCTATTCGTTGGAACATTTCCGCCGGATTTCCGCCTTCGAATAGATCACTGAGCAAGAACATGATGGTGTCTTGTGGGCTAGTGACGACACCTTCGGTGTAAGTCAACGCTCGATTGATATCCGTACCTCCGCCAAGCTGCGTTGCGAAGAGTAGATCTACGGGATCAGGTAAGTGTTCCGTAAGGTCCACTACACTGGTATCAAAAGCAATAATTTGGGTACGGATGCTACGCAAGCTGGCTAGAATACAGCTGATCACGCCAGCGTAAACGACGCTTTCCGCCATAGAACCACTCTGATCGATCAGTAAGACTACATGGCGTAGTTGGTGTTGGCGTCGGGCGTAGCCGCGCAGTTCTACCGGAATAATGCTCTTGTACTCCGGTTGGTAATGCTTAAGGTTCCTATGGATGGTTTGCTTCCAATCAATATCTCCTGGGCGCGGACGACGGGTTCGAGCTGCTCGATGCAAGCTTCCGCGCACGGCCTGTAGTAAAGGCTGCCGTAGACGCTTCTCCAGCTCCTCCGTTACTTGCCGCACTAACTCCCGGGCTGTTTCCCGACTTCGGTCTGGAAGGATCTTGGATAAGCTCAATAGCGTGCCTACCAGATGCACATCCGGCACCACCGAAGACAACAGCTCCGGCTCCAACAGCATTCGATCCAAGCCTAGCTTATCCAGTGCATCGCGCTGCATAATTTGTACCACAGAAGAGGGAAAGTAACGTCGGATATCGCCTAGCCAGCGATTTACGTTTGGTGCGGAGGCACCCAAGCCTCCTTTTTTTTCACTATCGTAGAGGGCATCCAGGGTATTGCTCATACCCCGCATCTCTTCGCCCATATCTACTTCTCCGTCGGGATCCGCTTTACCGCCTAGAATCAGGCGCCATTTCTTTAAATGCTCCTCTTTGGGTTTACTCATGGTTGGAGGGCCATACCTTTTACGACAGCCGCAAGTGACGGTAGGAGTTCTGGCTGTTCCTCCAGGCTGTTACCTACTACAATACAATCGGCGCCTGCCTCCAAGGCTGCTGCCGCCTGCTCTTGTGAACGGATTCCGCCCCCTACAATTAGTGGCAAGTCATCAATCTCGGTACGGACTGCTTTGATCATCGCTTGTGATACCGGCCGAAGGGCTCCACTACCCGCATCGAGATAGATTGCTCGGTGCCCTAGATATTTGCCCGCCAATGCAGTAGCACGAGCAATCTCAGGCTTATCTGCTGGAATAGGTTGCGTATTACTCATATAGCCCACCGAGGTGGCATTGCCTCCATCGATGTACATGTAACCCGTTGGGATGACCTCTAACTGCATGCGCTTAATACGCGGTGCAGCCAAAACATGTTGGCCAATTAGCAACTCTGGGTTACGCCCCGAAATCATGGATAAAAAGAGAAGAGCATCCGCCTGAGCAGAAAGCTGATAGATACTTCCAGGAAAAAGGATAATGGGCAACTGCGTATGTGCCCTAAGTAAAGAGAGATAGTACTCCGCCTGTGTTTCGTTGACTAGGCTACCTCCCCAAAGAAAGTAGCTAACTCCTCCTTCATTTGCGAGCTCACAAAGACGAATAATAGCTTTGCGATTTGTTTTATCTGGATCAATTAGCACCGCTAATTGCTTTTCGCCCTGTTGGCGGGCGTTCAAGAGGGAAGAATAGATCATCAGGTTTGCCTTTGGCGATGTAGTGTATAGCTCTCCGGATAGGTGTCGCGAAGCTACCCTACCCTATAAAACAAAGATAGCAGAATCTATTCACTACGCAAGACGCCCTTCCAGCCTCTACTTCTTGCCGACAAAACAAGCAATCAGAGAATCAACTAGTTATAATTATACAGACAACAAGGGCTGACCATAAACCACTCGAAATAATACGCCTGGCAGATAAAACCTGATAATTGCCATTTACTTACTGCACTAAATAAATCTTCTGCTGCAATTACGGCTGAAAATTCCCTTTCTTAGCTTAGGATATCAACCTTTTGGCTGGAACCACATTCCACTCTCGACTATTTCTGGTTAATTAAGTACTGACTAGTATGAAAAAAACACTACTTCTCTTGGGGAGTATACTGACTTTGGGCTGCTTTTGCCTACAGGCTCAGGAGACCTTCCCTTACAACGGAATCAAAGACCAACGCGAAGGTTGGTATGCCTTCACCAATGCCGTGGTCATTCCGCAAGCTGGGCAGCAAATTGACAACGCTACCCTCGTCATTAAAGAAGGCCGTATTGTCAGCATTACCCCTGGAGGGGCGGTACCAGCAGGTGCTATTGAAATTGATGCTTCTGACAAGTACATTTACCCTTCGTTTATTGACGCTTATGCTGAATATGGCTTACCCGAAGCCAAAGCTGTTGGGCAACGCCCACGTCAGTTGCCACAAATGCTATCAAACAAGTCGGGTGCTTATTCCTGGAACGAAGCCCTTAAGCCAGAATTCCACGCTCATATGCTTTTCCAGCCTGACAACAAGACTGCTGGTGGCTTAAGAGAGATGGGCTTCGGCTTACTATCTTCTCATCAAAAAGACGGCATTAGCCGTGGTTCATCCGCCGTTGTCAGTCTCGGCGAAGGACGTGCGCACGAGTTAATCATTAAGGCGCAAGGAGCACACTATATGTCATTCCGCAAAGGTGTTTCCACGCAAAACTACCCAAACTCCTTGATGGGAATAATTGCATTGTTACGCCAGACCTACTTAGATGCTGACTGGTACAGCAATAACGAAAACGAAGATGTGAATCTGTCGTTGGAAGCCTGGAATAAATTACAGGGCCTACCTCAGGTTTTTGCTGTAGGAGATTGGCAGGAAGCGCTGCGTGCACTGCGCGTGGCAGAAGAATTTGACAAGGAATACATCATTAAAGGTACCGGAGATGAGTACCAGCGACTAGATGAACTAAAAGCCACCGGCGCGGCCTTTATCGTACCTGTGAAGTTTCCTGACGCCTACGAAGTGAGTGACCCATATGCAGCTCACCAATTAAGCCTGACGCAATTGCGCCATTGGGAAATGGCTCCATCCAATCCTGGCCAACTAGAAAACGCTGGCATCCGATTTGCCATCACTGCAGATGGACACAAAAAGGCCAAAGGCTTTTTAGCATCCTTGCGCAAAAGTGTTGAAAATGGCCTAAGCGAAGACGCTGCTCTTCAAGCACTCACTACTACTCCTGCAGCTATGCTAGGTATCTCATCTGATGCTGGCACACTAGAGGCCGGTAAGTGGGCCAACTTACTCATTACCTCTAAGCCATTATTTGCTAAGGGATGTGAAATCCACCACAACTGGGTACAAGGCGAACCTCATGTCCTAAAGCCTATGGATGCTCCAGACCTAAATGGCGAATATCGTCTACAAGCGGGTGCCCGAGCCTACAACATGACCATTAGTAACAAAGGAGCTAAGGTGACCGTAAGTGAGGACACCGAAATTGATGTTCAATACAAAACGCAGGGCGGTACCATTACCCTCACTTTTGCACAAGACGAAGGTGGGCCAATGATGCGCCTTAGCGGAATTATCGATGGAGATAACATGACTGGCCGTGGCCAAAACGGCAATGGTGAATGGATCGACTGGGAAGCTGAACGCGTAAGTGGCGGTGAAGACAAACCCGCTAGTGGAGGCAAAGAGCCTGAGGCTAAGAGTTATGTAAGTCAAGACACCTACCCTTATGGTGCCTTTGGTTGGAGCGAGCGTCCTACTGCTGAAACCGTAATCATCCGCAATGCTACTATATGGACCAATGAAGAACAAGGACGCCTTGAGAATTCTGACATCATGCTTCAAAATGGCAAGATTGCTCAGGTTGGTGGCACTATCCGCGGACCACGTGGCGCCGTAGAAATTGATGGTACCGACATGCACGTAACACCAGGCATCATTGACGAACACAGCCATATTGCCATTAGCCGTGGTGTAAATGAAAGCTCTCAAGAAAGTACAGCAGAAGTACGTATCGGAGATGTAGTGGACGCTACTGACATTGATATCTACCGTCAGCTCTCTGGAGGTGTAACGACTTCGCAACTATTACATGGATCGGCCAACCCAATTGGTGGGCAGTCGGCCATCATCAAACTACGCTGGGGCTTCAATGCGGACGATATGAAGTTTGAAGGTGCTCCTGGGTTTATCAAGTTTGCGCTTGGTGAAAACGTGAAGCAATCTAACCGTAGTGACAACTACCGCAGCCGCTACCCACAAACACGCATGGGTGTTGAGCAGGTATTTGAAAATTACTTCACTGAAGCCAAGCAATACGGCGAAGCCTTAGAAAGCGGAGAAGCTGTGCGCCGTGACCTTGAATTGGAAGCACTTCTTGAAATTCTGAATAGTGAACGTTTCATCACTTGCCACTCTTACCAGCAAGGAGAGATCAATATGCTCATGAAAGTGGCGGAGAGTTTTGACTTCCGCGTCAATACTTTCACTCACATTCTGGAAGGATATAAAGTAGCTGATATCATGGCCGAGCATGGCGCTGGTGGTTCCTCTTTCTCCGACTGGTGGGCATACAAGTACGAGGTAGTAGACGCTATCCCTTACAATGGTGCTATCATGCATGAGCAAGGTGTAACTGTAGCCTTCAACTCTGACGATGCTGAGATGGCTCGCCGCCTTAATCAGGAGGCTGCCAAGGCCGTACTATTTGGCGGATTATCCGAAGAAGAAGCGTTGAAATTTGTAACGCTCAACCCAGCCAAACTACTTCACATTGACGATCAGGTGGGAAGTCTCAAGGTAGGAAAGGATGCAGATATCGTGCTATGGACCGATAATCCATTATCTGTTTATGCTCGCGCTAAGCACACCTATATCGATGGCATTAAGTTCTATGACATGGACGAGGATGTAGATCGCCGTGCAGCTGTACAGGAGGAACGCAATGCCTTGATCCAAGCCATGCTTCAGGCCAAGAGCAAAGGAGCAAAAACGCAACAAGCACGAGGCCGTGGACAACGCCACTACCACTGTGACACTGCAGATGACGAAGCACACTAATTATCGTCCTGCTATTAACTAATGCTTAGACACCGATCGTGTCTCAATAATAAAAGAAGAGATGAAAAGACTTACATATATCCTCTTTCTATGCTGTTGTGCCAGTAGTCTGCTATTTGGCCAGCCACCCGTTCCGGCTCCGGCTCAGGACGGTCCTATTGCCATCATAGGTGGCACTGCCCACCTGGGCAATGGAGAAGTAATCGAAAATGCCCTTATCACTTTTGACGAAGGTAAAATCACTCGAGTAGATCGAGCAGACGCAAAAGTCGACCTCAGCGACCACCGACAGGTAAGCGCGGAAGGAAAGCATATCTATCCAGGATTTATTGCTCCCAACACCCAATTGGGTATTGTTGAAATTAGCGCAGTTCGAGCTACACGCGACAATGCTGAGGTAGGAGCTCTAAACCCTAACGCACGTACTATCATTGCCTACAGCACCGATTCACAAGTTACACCAACAGTGCGCGCTCGTGGCGTTTTGTACGCCCAGATCGTGCCACAAGGTGGACGCCTTTCTGGACAATCAAGCATCGTACAGTTAGATGCCTGGAATTGGGAAGATGCTGGTGTCAGTGTAGATGATGGACATCACCTGCGTTGGCCTCGCCGCCGAAGTTACAACTGGCGCCAAGGACGTTGGAGTGTAAACAAGAATTACCAAAGCGACGTAGATGCCGTGGAAGAGTTTCTCCGCCAGGCTCAGGCCTACTGCCAGAGTGATGCGGATGAGCGCAACTTGCGTTTAGATGCGGCCTGTGGCCTATTCAATGGTGAACAACGTCTATTTGTACATGCTAATCTGGCAGCTGACATCCAGCAAGCCGTTCTTCTTGCAAAAACGTTTGGCGTGCAGATGGTATTAGTTGGTGGTGCAGAAAGCTACATTGTAGCCGATATGCTAGCAGAATACGAAGTACCTGTTATCATAGGGCCAACACACGATCTGCCTAGCACATTAGACAGCGATGTAGATCAGACGTTCAAAACACCAGCCATGCTACATGCCGCTGGAGTAGACTTCTGTTTGAGCAACGAAGGTTTCTGGCAACAGCGAAACTTACCTTTTCAAGCAGGATCAGCAGTGGCTTATGGTTTACCTTACGAAGCAGCCGTAGAGGCCTTAACACTTGGAACTGCTCGCATCTTAGGCATTGACAAAGAGGTAGGCTCCCTGGAAACAGGCAAGGCGGCTTCTCTAATCATCACGGAAGGAGACGCGTTGGATATGCGGACAAACACCGTCGAACATGCCTTTATCTCTGGCCGGGAAATCAGCCTGGATAACAAGCAGGATCAGCTTTACCGCCGTTTCAAAACTAAGTACGAAAGACAGAAATAGCTTTTTGCCGGACGCCTGGCATTTCGCCCAGGCTTTTCCAGCATTTAATCTTTTCAATTGTTATATTTGTTATAATGGGTTCAGTGCTACCACTGGACCCATTATTTATAACTGCTGGTGCAAGGTTTAGGCCATGGCCATAACGGACCTTGAAATAGCGATCAAGAGCGAAAGAAAGGCTACTGCAAAATAGCAGGAGTAATTATGGTGCAGGAAGTTATATCAACAGAAGAGGATAAAAGACTCATCCAAAATGCTTATCGGCAATTGCTGCGATCAATCAAGTCCAACATGGACGACACTGATCGTAAGAATATCCGTATGGCCTATGAGCTGGCAGTAGAAGCCCATTCTACCCAACGCCGCAAGTCAGGTGAGCCCTACATATTACACCCAATTGCGGTAGCTCGTATTTGTGCAGAAGAAATTGGTCTGGGACCAACTGCTATCGTAGCTGCGCTTTTGCACGATGTAGTAGAAGATACGGATGTAACACTCCATGAGCTGCAAGATAAGTTTGGGGCCCGCATTACCAAGATGGTAGATGGTCTAACCAAACTGGATGGAGCCTACAATTCAGACAGCCCTCAGGCCGAAAACTTCAAGAAGGTCCTCAGTACGCTGGTAGAAGATGTTCGAATCGTCTTGATCAAGATGGCGGACCGGCTACACAACATGCGTACGCTCGGTGCTATGCCACCGCATAAGCAATTGAAAATTGCGGCGGAAACCAGTTACATCTACGCCCCCCTTGCACATCGCCTGGGACTATATGCCTTCCGTACAGAGTTTCTGGATTTGTGTATGAAAATCACAGATTCGGAGGATTACTTCTCGATTGCGAAAAAGCTTCAGGAGACTAAAAAGGCTCGGGAAGAATATATTTCATCCTTCATAGATCCATTAAAGGAACAACTAGAGGAAATAGGTATTAAGTATCGCATCTTCGGACGAGCGAAGTCGATCTATTCAATCTGGAACAAGCTCAAGAATAAGCAGGTTCCATTCGAAGAGATTTATGACCTCTTTGCCGTTCGGATTATTCTGGATGTAGAACCTAAGAAGGAAAAGCTATACTGCTGGCAGGTATATAGTGTTGTGACCGATGTCCATAAGCCAATCACGGAACGATTGAAGGATTGGATTACCACGCCTAAGGCGAATGGTTATGAATCCTTACACACTACTGTGGTGGGGCCTGGAGGTCGCTTTGTGGAAGTGCAAATTCGGACAGAGCGAATGGACGAAATCGCAGAGCGCGGTTTTGCAGCACACTGGAAATACAAAGGCGTCAATAATTCTGATGACGTTTTCGAGCGCTGGTTGGATAGCGTACGCGAAATCCTGGAAGACCCTGAGGGCAGCCCAGTAGAATTCGTAGATAGTTTCAAATCAAATAGCCTCTTCAACGAGGAAGTGTATGTGTATACGCCAAGAGGCGATATGCGCGTATTGCCGAAAGGAGCAACAGCGCTAGACTTTGCATTTAGCATCCACTCTGACGTAGGTTATCATTGTACGGCGATCAAAATCGACAATCAGATTGTCCCGATGGGGCGCCTGTTGAAGAATGGTGATCGTATTGAGGTCGTAACGAGTAATAATCAAAAACCTTCAGAGGGCTGGTTGAAGCTGGTTACAACCGGCAAAGCGAAGGCTAAGATTCGTTCGGCGATGAAGGAAGAGCGTCGCCGCAAGGGTGAGCTTGGCCGCGAAGCACTTGAGCGCAAGTTCAAGAATCTTCGGATTCAGTCGAATGATGATGCAATGGAAACGCTCGTTAAGCACTTCGGACTCACTAGCCATGTAGATCTCTACTATGCGATTGCCATGAACACCATTTCGGTAGTGGATATCTTCCGCACCTTTAAGGCCGAGCAGGGCAAGCTTAAGCTAATCGAAGAACCTCTCCCAAAGGAGGAGCCGAAGAGAGATGCTCCAATCAAGCGCCCAAGAAAGGATACAACTCAGGCACCACGCCTTACCATCAACGGAGAGCCCGGCGAACAGTATGATTACCACCTGGCAACTTGCTGTAACCCGGTACAGGGAGATAAGATATTCGCCTACTTAACCGCGAATGCCGGCTTGAAAATTCACCGGATCAATTGCCCGAACGCCACCAACCTCATGGTCAACTATGGTTACCGGATCATGAAGGCAGACTGGTCTAATGATTCGCCACAGACCAACTTCGTGACGAAGCTGAAGATTACGGGTATTGATGATGGCCCCGGTGTTATCGAACGACTAACATCTCAACTATCGCTAATGGGGCTTAATATCCGCTCCATGAATATTGCGGGTAAGGAAGGCTTTTTCGAATCCGAATTAAGCTTAGTCGTTGCAAATACGGACCAACTCAACCAAGCGACCCGGGCTTTGAAAAACTTGTCGAACATCTCAACTGTTACCAGAATAGAGTAATCTAGAATTATGATTAAGGAAGAAGCAAATACCAATACTATCGAGGCCGTAAAAAACATCTTCTCCTCTCACCTGGAGAAGAACGGTTTGCGCAAGACGCCTGAGCGGTATGCTATTCTGGAAGAAATCTATAAGCGTACGGATCACTTCGATGCTGAGGCATTGTATATTCATATGAAGACCCAAAACTATCGGGTCAGCCGGGCTACGGTTTATAATACTTTGGAATTGTTGGTGAATTGTGATTTGGTCACCAAGCACCAGTTTGGCAAGAACCTCGCACAGTACGAAAAGTCTTATGGCTACAAGCAACACGACCACTTAATCTGTGTAGACTGTGGCAAAGTGTTGGAATTCTGCGATCCGCGCATCCAACAAATCAAAAGTATGATGGGTGATCTTTTGCGTTTTAATATTACCCACCATTCGCTCAATCTTTATGGAGAATGCGAGGGGGCCTGTGAACGGACCCGAAAAGCGGATTCACCAGATAACAAAGTGGAGGAAGTTCGCTAATTTTATCGCATGGATCAAGCCTATGCTTTCAGTCAGTCGGGTGATATCAAAGTGCTACAGGTAAATAACCTGCTTAGTGAATTTACCAACCGAGAAATTCTCCTTCAAGCACAAGATTGTATTGACCAGGGTTTTACTAAATTTGTCGTGAATTTAGAAGGGATGCCTTATACGAACAGTGTAGGGCTCAATTTTTTAATATCCCTGCAGGCTCGTTGCCAGGATCGCAAAGGCGCTTTGGCTGTAGCCAATGTTTCACAAAAGATCATTCAACTGCTGGAGGTCACCAAGCTTCAGCCGTTATTTACGATAACCGAATCAGTGGAGGAAGCACTCACACTGATCAACGAATTGTAATGATGAGAGCCGGTCGAATGTCCGGCGCCGTTATAATTCGTCAAACAGTTTCACCGCATGACGGTAGATGTACTACTTGGCCTCCAGTGGGGCGACGAAGGGAAAGGTAAGGTTGTGGATTATCTTGCACCCCGCTACGATATCATTGCTCGCTTTCAAGGTGGGCCTAACGCCGGGCACACACTGGTCTTCGAAGGAAAAAAGCACGTTCTACATACGGTACCATCCGGAATCTTCCGGGAAGCACAAGTCAACCTCATCGGTAATGGCGTTGTGATTGACCCGATTACGCTGGAACGAGAGCTTGATGAGCTCGATGCTGCTGAAGTAGACTACATCGATCGACTCTTTGTAGCACGTAAGGCTCATCTGATTTTGCCTACACACCGCTACCTGGATAAAGCCAGCGAAACAGCGAAGGGCAAATCTAAGATCGGTTCTACGCTGAAGGGTATTGGTCCAACCTACATGGATAAAACAGGCCGCAATGGTTTGCGCGTAGGCGATATTGAAGCTGCTGACTTCATGGATCGCTACAATGCGCTTAAAGCCAAGCACCAAGAACTGCTAAAGATCTACCCTGATGTAGAGTTTGACCTGGCTGGTGAAGAAGCAAAATGGATGGCATCCATCGAGCGCTTGCGTCAGCTCAAACTAGTAGATGGCGAATACTTCGTGAATAGTTCACTGAATTCGGGTAAGCGCATCCTAGCAGAAGGAGCACAAGGCTCTATGCTAGACATAGACTACGGTACCTATCCTTTTGTAACCTCCTCTAACACCATCACTGCTGGTGTTTGTACAGGCCTGGGTGTAAGCCCACAAAAAATTGGTGAGGTTATTGGTATCACTAAGGCCTACTGTACGCGTGTAGGTTCGGGGCCTTTCCCTACGGAGCTGTTCGATGAGATGGGTGAGTTCCTACGTAAAGAAGGTGCTGAATTCGGTGCCACAACAGGCCGCCCACGTCGTTGTGGTTGGATTGATCTGCCGCAACTGCGTTATACCATCATGCTAAATGGTGTTACACAACTAGTGGTAACGAAGATCGACGTTCTCAATAAATTGGAGGCCATCGAAATGGCAACTGCCTACGAATCCAATGGAGAACAAACGGATCAACTTCCGTACGATCTTTGCGACGATACCTGTAAGCCTGTATACGAATCGTTCCCAGGTTGGGGAAGCGATCTGGAGCGTGCTGCCACTTATGGTATGCTACCGGAAGCTGCTCAGAAGTACGTGGAGGAGCTGGAGGCTCGTCTACAAGTACCAGTAGCAATGGTATCTACCGGACCAGGCCGTCGCCAGCTGTTGGAGAAGATCCAGGCCTAGGGCTTTAACAATCAAGTTTGGACAGAAAGATCACAATCTGGTGCAATCCTTGTACCTTTGCGGCCCCATATCAGACAAGCAAAAAACAGAAATGGAGAACGGCAAAGAGATTCGCCTGAGTGTGTTAGAGGATGCGGAGGTGCAGGCAGCAGTACAAGAGTTGTTCAGCAACAAAAGCTTGCTGGAACATATGCAGCGGGCCCTTCCTAAGGAAATGCACGACCTACTGCTTAAGGCAGTAAATGAAGTACACAGCACGGTGGACTTCCAGGTAAAAATGATGCTTCCATTCCTTCATTTTGTGGAAAAGCATAGCATCAGTGAACTGAGTGTAAGTGGTCTGGAGCAATTAGATCCTCAACAGAAATATCTGTTCATCTCCAACCACCGAGATATTGGCCTTGATTCAGCCTTTCTCAATCAGGCGCTTTTCGAAGCTGGCTTCACGACTACACAAATAGCCATCGGCGACAACCTGATGACGCACCGCCTGGCGGAGCTCATCTTTCGCATAAATAAGAGCTTTGCTGTTTTGCGTTCTGGCACCCCAAGAGAGCTATACCAGCACTCTATCCGCATGTCGTCCTACATCCATGAGATGATTCATACTGGACAGGACTCCATCTGGCTAGCTCAACGAGAAGGACGCGCCAAGGATGGTAATGACTTCACGCAAGTGGGTATATTGAAAATGTTGAGTCTGAGCAAAAAGGATGATCTGATTGACCATCTACAGGAGCTCAACATCGTTCCGGTTGCCATTTCCTACGAGCATGACCCCACCGGCTTGGCAAAAACCTTGGAATACCTCCATAAACTTCGCGACCCCGAGTACAAAAAGTCGTTCAAAGCCGACATCCAGCATATCATCATGGGCATTTTTGGTCAAAAAGGCAATGTGCATTTGCACTTTGGTGCTCCACTTCGTCCTAAACTGGAAACCCTACGTGAGCTTCCAAACGCCAAAAAGCAGCTGGCCGCAATGGTAGAAATGATTGATGAATCCATTCATACCAACTACCGCCTCCACCCTATCAATCACGCAGCATTAGACTTACTTGAAGGAAGAGCAAAAGTATCTGAACACTATACCGGCAGTGAGCGAGCCAAATGCATAGCGTTCTTCAAGGAGCAGCTAGCGGAGATTCCGCAGGAGCAATACGAGGCGGGCAAGGAATACCTCCTGGGCATGTACGCTAATCCCGTGCGGAATAGCAAGGCTTAGAATTTACCGGAAATCAACGGGGTACGAAGGAAGCAGAGTAGGTATTATCTTTAGCAGATATTTAAAACCACACCTGTCTATGCCTTCCTTGTCTTATCCGCTTTCCAGCTTATCGCTGGCCCTCGTACTCAGTATACTATTTGCTTGCCAATCAGAGCCTGCTACTGATTTAGGTCAGGTAGCTATGATTCCGAAACCAGTAGAAGTTATCGCTGACAGCAGCAACTTTGTCCTTTGTACTAGCACTACTATTGAGGTAGCAGATGATCCGGTCTTAAAGGAACTAGCAGAATATCTACAGCAAAGTATTAAAGAAGCTACCGGCCTGGAAGCAGCGTTGAAGATTGGAGAAGCGGGAAAAAGCTGCTGCAATATTGTTTTGGCCTACAGTGAAGAAAGACCTGCTGTACCCGAATCTCACAATATCACTATCGACAAAAAAACGGTCACCATCCTTGCTGGCAAAGGGGATGCCGCTGGCCTGATGCGGGGGATACAGACCTTCAGACAACTCATTCCTCTGGAACCCAGTGCTGACAAAGAAGATCATTGGAAAATTCCCACTGGCCGAATCGTGGATCAGCCAATGTATGGATATAGAGGAATGATGCTTGATGTGTCGCGACACTTTTTCTCCGTTGAGGATGTCAAGCGCGTCATAGATTTGATTGCCCTGTATAAAATCAACTACCTACACCTTCACTTGGCGGATGATCAAGGATGGCGCATCGAAATAAAATCGTGGCCTCGTTTGACAGAAATTGGAGGCAGCACCGAAGTAGGCGGAGGACCTGGTGGTTTTTACACCCAAGAAGACTATCGGGAAATCGTGGCGTATGCACAATCGCGCTACATTACAATTGTGCCGGAGATTGATATGCCTGGGCACACTAATGCTGCTTTAGCTTCCTATCCAGAATTAAACTGCAGTGGTGTTTCACCGGACTTGTATACCGGTACGGACGTAGGCTTCAGCACACTCTGTACCAGTAAGGAGGTGGTCTATCAATTTGTAGATGATGTGATGCGGGAACTAGCAGACATGACCCCGGGTCGCTATATCCACGTTGGCGGAGATGAGTCGCATATAACTGCACTGGAAGACTACATTCCGTTTATCGAGCGTGTGAATGGAATTGTAACAAAATACAATAAGACCATGATGGGATGGGACGAGATTTCACACGCAGCTATCACTCCAGGATCAGTGGTACAATATTGGCGACACGCTGAAAACGCGATTCGTGGCGTAGAGAAAGGAGCCAGTGTCCTACTCTCCCCTGCCCACAAGGTGTACCTGGACATGCAATATGATTCCACTACTGAACTGGGCCTACATTGGGCCGCGTATATCGAAGTGGATAGCGCGTACCAATGGGCACCAAGTCAGTTGGTAGAGGGCCTTGACGCTGATGCGATTATTGGCATCGAATCACCACTATGGAGTGAAACTGTTACCACAATTGACGACATTGAGTATATGGTATTCCCACGCCTGCTTGCCCATGCTGAGCTAGGCTGGTCCGCCACTAAAAATCATAACTGGGCTGATTTCAAGCGACGTTTCCAAGCCTATGTTCCATTCTTGGATCGACTCGAAGTAAACTACTACCGATCTCCTAAAATGGAGTAACACAGCATTGGAAACATCACCTGGATAATAGCAATCAGTTAGAGTCGTGAATTTAATTTAATGACCTTGCAGTGATCCAAGACACTCAGTGGAATATGATGCAAGTCAAAATTAAAGCAGGAATGAGAAGAAGCTTCTTCGGCAACCGGTATCCTCAACTGACATATCGGGGTATTAGTAAAGCCCAGAGTTTTGCCGTTCTCGTCCAAAAAGGAAACACGGTTTGATAATGGAACACGTAGGCGTCTGGCAGTATTTGGGGAAGGAACGTCCAGTAAACAGAATTCAATATGGTAGGACGCCCCAGCTGCCTCCGAATTTCTTTCCATACGTTCAATAATATACTGACTCGAAACCTCTATGGGCTCGCCATCTAGCATAATCGTAAAATCAGTAGGAATTCCGCCTAGTGTTTGCATGATCGACTGTGCGGAAAGGGAGGTAAGGGTAAAACAGAGACAAGCAAGTAAGAGAGATCTAATCATAACGGTACGTTTTATTAATAAAGGATCTCAATCAAAATACTGTTCATGGCTTCATTCATCAAGCTCTTAACATTACTTTAGGCTGTACTAAAGCAGGAGATTGCTGATTTATGATTTGCATAACATAAGATGTAGTCTGCCTAGCTAATTAACAAACCTCAACTGATGATCACTTATCGCTTAGCTACCGTAAATGACCTCCCAACACTCAACCAAATCAGCTGGCAATCCAAAGCCTTTTGGGGGTACCCGGAAGAGTGGATGGAACAATGGAGAGAAGACCTGACCATTACCGAAGAAATACTCAACACACAATCAGTCCTGCTGTTGGAGGAAGGTGGTGCGACGATTGGATTCTGCGTGATCTCCGAAGAAGCTACCCAATACGAAGTAGAGCACCTGTGGATTTTACCAGGGCATATTGGGAAGGGGTTTGGCAAACAGTTATTGAATCGCGCGCTAGCTAAATTCACTACTACTCAAAAGCCTATACAGGTGGTCGCTGACCCGAACGCGGAATCCTTCTATCAACGACAAGGATTCGAAACCTTTAAGCAACTAGAAAGCTCGCCAGCGGGAAGGTTTTTGCCCGTAATGCAGAAGGTCAACACCCCAAGCTAATTTCAAGACAAAAAAATCCCGAGCGAAGCCGTAGCTCCGCCCGGGACGTGGTATGATTCGATTGATTCAACTCAACTTTTACTGTTGCAGACAGGATCGAATCGACTGCTAACTATCTATGATTTTACAAAACGCTTAGTAACGATCTGTTGTCCGTCGTTGATGCGTAGCATGTAAGTACCTGCTGGCAAGCCAGACACATCAATTGTGCTTTGTACCTGCTCAGAGGAAATTACATTGCGGTAGCGCATAGCACCATCTAACTGGAAGATCATCACCTCCACATTGCTTGCTTCTACACTTGTGTTCAACTGAACTTGTAGTTGATTAACTGCTGGGTTAGGATATACCTGCACATCAAGTACTGCTGGGTCAGAAACTACAGCATCACTAGTTGGTACATTAGACTGGAAGCCTTCTGTACGGTTTACCGTCACGAAGTTGTCTGACAAGTTAAAACAACCATCGCTCAATGCTACCTCAGCTGCATTCTGTCCGGCCTCCGCAATAAGATCGCCAGCGTAAGACAATCCCCATACGCGACAAATACCAGTTCCTGCGCCCTCGAAGTTAACCGTATTACCACCTGGTACTGCCAGGATGTTATTCTGATCGTCCGTTACCACGTAAGTGAAGTTTGCACCTAGTGCACCGTCCGTCGTAAAGGCTACCTCATCATCGATGCCGTCACCTACAGTTACAGTGATGTCAGTTTCGCCATCAACAGTGGAAACTGAACCACCGTTTACTTCGATACGCTCTACTGAAATTGGATTCGACAAGCTGAAGCATCCTTGTAGGTCGTTGGCGTTCATGCCTACCTCTGCTCCTACTAGACCATCCTCGAAGCTCAAGTGCCAGATCAAGCATGTACCAGGACCTGCTCCGTCAAAGTCTACTACGCTTGGCATTGGTGGCAAACCTAGGATATTACCCTGGTCATCGGTGATTACCCAAGCAGAGTTCGTACCGCTATTACCACTCAAAGTAATTGAGTCAGGCTCTAGCATATCTGCGATACCATCGCTAACACAGACTGTGAATGGACCACCTTCTAATGTACCACCTTCTGGCTGGTTGCGGACTACTGCAATCGGATTAGATAGATCGTAACAACCTTGTAGGTCAGCAGCATTCATGCCTACTTCAGCGCCTACCAGGCCATCCTCGAAACTAATGTGCCAAATCAAGCATGTACCAGGACCCGCTCCATCAAAATCAACTGCACTTGGCATTGGTGGCAAGCCTAGGATATTTCCTTGGTCGTCCGTTACTACCCACGCAGAGTTCGTACCGCTGTTGCCACTCAATGTGATTGAGCCAGGCTCCAATATATCAGCCTCACCATCACCTACACAGAAGGTAAATGGACCACCTTCTAGCGTACCGCCATTCACATTACATAGTTCTTCACAATCGTCCGTACGATTTACTGAAATTGGATTAGACAAGCTGAAACAACCTTGTAGATCACCAGCATTCATACCTACCTCTGCACCTACGAGACCATCTTCAAAGCTCAAGTGCCAGATCAGACAAACACCTACACCGGCACCGTCAAAGTCTACTGCTTCCGGGCTTGGTGGCAAGCCTAGGATATTTCCTTGCTCGTCTGTTACTACCCACGCAGAGTTCGTACCGCTATTGCCACTCAATGTGATGCCAGAAACATTATCTGCAACGCCGTCACCTACACAGAATTCGTATACACCACCTTCAAGAACACCGCCTTCTGGTTGATTGCGGAATACTGAAATTGGATTAGATAAGCTGAAGCAACCCTGAAGGTCGTTGGCATTCATACCAACTTCAGCACCTTCTAGACCGTCTTCAAAACTCAAGTGCCAGATCAAACAGGTACCAGGACCTGCTCCATCAAAATCAACTACACTTGGCATTGGTGGAAGACCTAAGATATTACCCTGATCATCGGTAACAACCCACGCAGAGTTCGTACCACTGTTACCGCTCAATGTGATTGAGCCAGGCTCCAACATATCTGCTTCGCCATCACCTACACAGAAAGTGAATGGTCCGCCCTCGAGCGTACCACCGTCTGGCTGAGTACGGAATACCGAAATTGGGTTAGATAGACTGTAACAGCCCTGCAGGTCATTGGCGTTCATACCAACTTCAGCTCCTACTAAGCCATCAACAAAACTTAGGTGCCAGACCAGGCAAGTGCCTACGCCGGCTCCGTCAAAATCAACTACATCAGGGCTAGGCGGAAGGCCTAGGATATTCCCTTGATCGTCCGTTACTACCCAAGCAGAGTTTGCACTCACATTACCGGTCAGCGTAATTGCGCCCGGCTCGATCATATCAGGCTCTCCATCACCTACACAAAAGGTAAACGGACCACCTTCCAGCGTACCACCTTCCTGGCCGCCATTACTATCAATTTCTATGAAGTTGGATGAAAGTGCATAACAACCAGAGGCAAGCTCAGTGTCGTTTAGATTATCGCCTACTTCAGCAGTGATTGATCCGATTAAGCTAAAGGCATAAACACGTAGGTTGTCCCCTAAACCTGCAAAATCGATCGTACCAGAATAGTCAATGTAGACAATCTCGTCAGCTGCATCAACTACCACATAAGCGCGTGGCAAAGCCCCGGGCTTAGAACGAAAACGGATAACAGCAGGGCCGCTGCCATCATCACAGAAAGAGGCTTCAAAACCTGGGGCTAGGCTGATCTGCCCCGGAAAACATGGAAACTGCGCTTGGACACTTCCAGAAAGAAGCAGTGCGAATCCAAGAAAAAGTAATCTTGATAACATCATTTTGGTGTTTGGTGTGAAATATTTGGTTCGTGTGTTTCAGGATACAAGTAGGCATAGCAATGCCAGGCGACACCATGGGCGTCACAAATACAGTCCTAAGCTCGTTCGAGCTCCTCTACTGATGTTCAGGGAGTCGTAAGACAGGTGGGCAGGCTACATTAGAAGGGAAAGGGGAGGAATAGACCAATAAAAATCATTTGGTTTTTTCCCTAACTAATGGCTCCTTAATGATTATGATGCGAAATAACAGTATAGAAATCACAAAAGTATCACAGTAACATAGCCATTCTATAACAGGTTCAGAAAAGGCGGAAAAACAGACTAAACACCTAACAAAAATTGACAAAAATTAACATCCACGAAACATACTTTGGCAGGAGTGTGAAATAATGCAGGCAGACCTAATAATCATCTTTTCTCCCCAAAAATATCGTACTTTTGTGGTGCCCAAATGCCTGTTTCTCAGAACCAGAAGGCATTTACAACCATTTTATTTGTAGGGTATAAGCCCAACTAACCAAAACAACCAAATTTAAAAATCAGCAGCTTATGGCGCAGGTAGAACTGATCATGCCCAAAATGGGTGAAAGTATCATGGAGGCTACCATCCTCAACTGGGTCAAGAAAGAAGGTGACGAGGTCGAGATGGACGAAACCATCCTAGAAATTGCTACCGATAAAGTAGATTCGGAAGTACCTAGTCCCGTAGCGGGTCGCATCGCTAAGATCCTTTACCAGGTCGATGACACCGTAGAAATTGGTAAAGTAATTGCCGTTATCGAAACGGAAGGCGAGAATGCATCTCCTGCCGCCACACCAAGTGTAGCAGAACCTGCCGCTGAAGAATCTGCTCCAGCAGCTAGTGCAAAACCTGCAGAGGCCGCTGCTGCTCCTGCCGCACCACAGCAACAACCAGCCACAGCTACCGCCTCTGTTAGTAGTACGGAAGGTCGTTTCTACAGCCCATTGGTACGCAACATTGCTAAAGAAGAAGGTATTTCCCAAGCTGAGCTCGACCTTGTCGCTGGTAGTGGCAAAGACGGAAGAGTAACCAAGAAAGACATTCTGGCCTACGTACAGAATCGCTCTTCGGCGCCAGCTCCACAGCAAGTTGTTCAACCTACTGCTCCTAGCGCTCCGGCACCAAGTGCTCCAGCTATTGATCAACCGATAGTATCTGCACCAGTTGATGTTTCGGGCAAGGGTAATGTGGAAATCATCGAGATGGATCGTATGCGCCGTCTTATTGCCGACCACATGGTGAAGTCAAAACACACCTCACCGCACGTAACTTCTTTCGTAGAAGCAGATGTAACGCCTATCGTAGAGTGGCGTAACCGCAATAAGCACGCCTTCCAGCAGAAGTTTGGGGAGAAGATCACCTTCACACCAATCTTCATCGAGGCCATCGTACGTGCCATCCATGACTACCCAATGATCAACGTATCAGTGGAGGGCACCAATATCATTCGCAAGAAAGATATCAACATCGGTATGGCAGCGGCTCTACCAAGCGGCAACCTTATCGTACCAGTTATCAAAAAGGCAGATCACTTGAGCTTGATTGGCTTGACTAAGTCTGTGAATGATTTGGCTGGACGTGCGCGTAATAACAAATTGAAGCCAGAAGAAATTCAGGATGGTACTTTCACCGTAACCAACGTGGGTACTTTCGGCAACGTAATGGGCACGCCTATTATTAATCAACCACAGGTAGCTATTATGGCCGTAGGAGCAATCCGTAAGCGTCCGGCAGTAGTTGAAACTGAATATGGTGATTTGGTAGCGGTGCGTCACATGATGTTCCTATCCCTTTCTTACGATCACCGTGTGGTTGATGGTATGTTGGGTGGTTCTTTCTTACGTCGCGTAGCGGATTACATGGAGGCCTTTGATCCTAACCGCCCACTATAGTTAATTTTTTGAGGGTGCCACGCGGTACCTGATTGCCAATAAAAAACGGCTCCTGGAGTAAGACTCAGGAGCCGTTTTGCTTTAAAAAAGGTCACCTTAAAGCGGATATCCCGTTAGCATGAGGCCAACGATCCCAATGAGGCAACCGAGGATGAGCCAAAAGCGCACATCCCCCAGAAGCTGGTTTTTGTTCATGTCAACATCCTGTTTAAAAGTACATTGGCTACTCGACTCAGCTGCAACGCCCCGTTGTACTAGGTCGAGACAAAGTGTAAAATGTTTGTTCTACTATTACCTATACCAAAAAGGATGCCAACACAATTTTTTATAATATGTTCTGGTGTTTCATAGGGCCTAATTAAGTGGTCTTCTTGAAGGATTCACTCGCATATTCTCCCTCCAACTCCTCTCCTATTTGGTCGGTAAATAAAGAACTCCCCAGCACCAACGAAGGTGCTGAGGAGCCAATTCAGGAAGTTGTTTCTAATGACTATTATTCGCCTTGACCCAGAGAATATGCCCGACGACCTTCGAATTCGTAGAAATTCTCTGTCTTGATGAAGTTCAAACCTGACTTGTGCAAACGGTCCATCAGCTCTAGTACTTGGCGGTAAGCTACCTGAGCAGTTTCTGCCTCAGCACTAGATACAAAGCGGCAACGCCAGTGGTCTGTACAGAAAGTTTCTGGCAAGCCGTTAGGATACACCTTCACACCACGATTGGTGATCATCTTCAGGCGCATGTCCTTGCCAGCAATCGCTTCTAGTTGCTTGCCTAATTTGTTGGGGTTACGGTCGCCTTCATTCCAATCGATAAAGACGTCCGCACCTACTAGATCCTTCGATACTGGAGCTGTAGGTTTCAATTCGATACGGATAGGCTCGCTAGCCTGTCCTGGCTCAATCGGCTTGATACGACGTGGCAATTTGCCCAAACGCTCGATTACGCAGCGAGCAAAGCCCTGAGTGCCCGTACGCAGCAGCGTATAGGTCTCTCCGGCGATATCTGCCGTGTGAATACCATCTTCAAGGGTACGCAATAGCGCGTTCATAATGCGAGCGGCAATCTCTGGCTGACCAATGTGCTCCAGCATCATACAAGAGGCATGGATAAGACCAGAAGGGTTAGCGACATCCTGGCCGGCGATATCAGGTGCAGAACCGTGTACCGCTTCGAACATAGCTACTTCGTCACCGATGTTCGCAGAGCCTCCCAGACCTACAGAACCTGCTACTTGTGCTGTGATATCAGAAAGGATATCACCGTAGAGATTCAACGTAACAATCACATCAAACTTCTCCGGATTGGTTGCCAAGTGAGCAGAACCAATGTCAATGATATAGTGATCAGCATCGATATCTGGATACTCCGTTGCTACCTCACGGAACACAGAATGGAACAAGCCATCGGTATGCTTCATGATGTTGTCCTTGGTCATGCAAGTCACCTTCTTGCGATCATTCGCACGGGCATATTCAAAGGCGTAGCGAATGATACGCTCACAACCAGGGCGAGAAACCAGCTTCAGGCATTGCACTACCTCTGGTGTTTGCTGGTGCTCAATCCCGGCATAAAGATCTTCCTCATTTTCGCGAATCACCACCAAATCCATGTTTGGAAAATGGCTGTGTACATATGGGGTGTAGGCACGGCAGGGACGTACATTAGCGTACAGACCTAAACTTTTGCGAATCGTCACGTTTAGGCTTTTGTACCCACCGCCTTGAGGTGTGGTGATTGGTCCTTTGAGGAAAGCTTTATTCCGGCGCAAGGTATCCCAGGCCTCGGGGCTGATACCCGAACTGTGACCGTTGAGGTACTCCTTTTCGCCGATCTTGACCTTATCGTAAATCAATTTTACGCCTGTGGCGTTAAGAATATCCAGGGTTGCCTGCATAATCTCCTTGCCAACACCGTCACCTTCCGCAATAGTGATGCGCGTAGGCAGGGTTGTCGAATTGAGCTTCTCAATCGGGTTGGTAATGGTATTTAAAGACATAATCTGGTTTTGATTTTTTTATTTGACAAGGCAAAGGAAAGGCAATTAGTTCATTTGTTTTTATTTATAATTGCAATCGAAATCATTAACCCTTCTAATGGATTACACTTTACACCAACTGCGCGTCTTTCGAGAAATTGCTAAAACCAAAAGCGTAACCAAGGCAGCACAGAACCTGCACTTGTCTCAGCCAGCCGTCTCCATACAGTTGCGTAAACTGCAGGATCAATTTGAGATACCGCTCACAGAAGTAATTGGACGTCAGATATATATCACAGATTTTGGTGCAGAAGTAGCAGAAGCCTGTGATCGAATTCTAGAAGAGGTTTATACATTAAAACACCGCACCCTTGCCCACCGCGGTTTCCTAACCGGACAGCTAAAAGTATCCGTTGTAAGTACGGCCAAATACGTTATGCCCTACTTCCTGACTGCCTTCCTAGCCGAGCATAAAGGGATCGATATTCGGATGGACGTAACAAATAAAGCCACCGTTTTACAGAATTTGGCGAACAATGAAATTGATTTCGCGATGGTTTCGGTACTCCCCCAAAACATGGATATCGAGCGGGTAGAACTGATGCCGAATAAACTCTTCCTCGTTGGTAGCCAAAGACGGGTCAAAGAATTAAAAACGATTGATGACAAACTTCTTGAAACGTCCCTGATGATTTATCGAGAACTGGGGTCAGCTACCCGGCAAGCGATGGAGGATTTCTTGAAGAGCAGAGCACTTCCACTAAGTAAGCGCATGGAACTGACCTCCAATGAAGCCGTTAAGCAAGCGGTAATGTCTGGTCTGGGATATTCTGTTCTGCCACTAATCGGACTCAAGAACGAGATCGCCAATGGCTCAGTGCAGATCATCCCATTTGAAGGCCTTCCAATCGTCACCTCCTGGAATTTGATCTGGCTCAAGAACAAGAAGTTCTCACCAGCCGCCGCCGCTTACCTGCAGTACATCCGAGATCATAAGGACGATATTATCCAAAACCACTTCAAATGGTATGATGATTTTACGCTTGAATCGTAGCTGTCTCCAAGAACTTCCACAACAAGCCTAATGCCCTACTTGCGGTGTAGCGAATATTTTTATCCCGATCCTTGCTTCCATGAATAAGGAGGGTCTCTACATGATCTTTATTGCCGACGGCAATCCAAATGGTACCCACTGGTTTGTCCGGAGTGCCGCCACCAGGGCCTGCAATTCCTGAAACAGCGATAGCTAAATCTCCCCCCAAGGTCTTTATCGCCCCCTGAACCATCTCTTCAACCGTAGTCTTACTTACCGCCCCATGAGCCTCCAGGGTTTCAGTTCTAACATCAAGAAGTTCTTCCTTTATCCGATTAGCGTAAGCAATGATGCTTCCCTGGAAATATACCGAAGACCCCGGCACAGATGTAATTCGATGCGCAATGTAACCGCCGGTACAGCTCTCGGCGGTGGCCAGTGTGAGCCCTTGAGATTTCAGTTCCTCTCCCAATACCGCCTCAATACTGGTAGTTCCTTCTCCGTAGACAAAGTCTCGAAGTCTCTCCCGAATGGCATCGCCGTGGATTTGTAGATCTTGGGCCAACTGTTCTTCTGTGGCGCCGCGCCCTGTAAGACGTAGTCGCACCTGGCCAAGGTTTGGTAAATACGCTAGCTGAATATGGTCCGGCAGTTGCTCCTCCAGGTCTTCAATTTTGGCGGCCAGACGAGATTCGCCCTCACCAATGGTAAGTAGCGTTCGATGTGCAATAGGACGAAGTTCGTGCTGCTCGCGTAAACGAGGAATCACTTCATTCTTCATCAAATACTCCATCTCATAGGGCACTCCCGGCATAGAAACAACCACTTTGCCACCTTCTTCCATCCACATTCCTGGAGCAGTCCCCATCTTGTTGGTGAGCAGCTCTGCATTAGCAGGCATGAAACACTGCTCCCGGTGAGCAGGGGTCGTCTCTCGCCCAAAGCGTTCAAAGAAACGCTGAATACGTTCCCAGGTCACCTCACTAAAGGTCATCCCCACACCGAAATATTCGGCGAGTGCCTTCTTCGTTACGTCATCTTTAGTAGGGCCCAGGCCGCCGGTCATGAGTACAACATCGCTATGGATAAAAGCGTCCTTCAAGCTTGATTGGATCTCATCCATAGTATCAGCAATGGTCACCTGTCGGAAGACTTCCATGCCGTTTAGGTTGAGTTCTCGGGCCATGAAAGCGGAATTGGTATCCACTACCTGACCAATCAATAGTTCGTCGCCAATGGTAATAATCGTAATCTTGGGCATGGAGTAATATTGAGCTAGGTAAATTGTACTTCTTTCAGATCAAAATATTGAACACTAGTATCTTCCTTTTGGATCGCTAGTTTGCCATTTTCTTGCACACCAATAATTTGACCGGTAAATCTTTGCCCCGTAGCGGACTCCACAAACTCGTGCCACTCCTGATACCGATACAACTTACTGAGGTAATCCCGCTTAATGATCCGTGGGTTAGATTTGAGCTGCAGGTAGCGGTGTTCCAGGCGTTGAAAAAAGAGCTGTTGGACCTTTTGTAGGTCCTGTTCCTCCCCGGTATTTAATAGCAAGGAACCTGCGCGAGTTAATTCGGAGGGGAAGCCCTGTTCGTTTACATTTAACCCAATTCCAATTACCGACCACTGTAGATAACTGCCAGTGAGACTATTCTGAATCAGGATACCCGCGAGCTTTTTTTCCTGCAGGTAAACGTCGTTGGGCCACTTCACCATCGCTTCTTTTCCCGAAAGCGTACTAATGGTATCTGCTACTGCTAAAGACACCGCCTGCGATAAGCTAAACTGCTGCCTGGCAATGAGCCATTTTGGGTAGAGAATTACACTTAGAAGTAGGTTTTTGCCTGCTGTAGCCGTCCAACTACTGCCAATTTGTCCGCGGCCAGCATCCTGATACGCCGCAGATATGACAGTACCCTCGCTTGGTGCGGTTTTTGCTAACAAATTAATGGCGTAGGCATTTGTGGACGATATGACCTCAAAATGCTGTACAACATTTCCGACGAAAAGCGTGTTCAAGTTCAACTAAAGGGATTTTTTTTGCTAGCTTTATTGTTGTAAATGTAATGGTAATTGAGTCGTCTTTACGGCTTTTGCCACGAGATCCATTACAAGTGTAAATAAACCAATTAATAATTTGAGTCAAGCCGTTCGATTAAGCCAGCCAATGAGCTGGTCCCAAGAGGAACTGAATGAAATAGTAATAGACGCCATCCAGGATATTAAAGGCAAGAACATTGTGAAGCTGGATTTGCGTCAGCTCGAAGATGCTCCCACCGATTATTTTATCATTTGCGAAGGCGATTCCAATACGCAAGTCAAGTCGATTTCTGACAATATCCACAAGCGTCTGAAGCAAGAGTTAGGTGCCTTCCCCAACCACGTGGAGGGGACAGGAAGTAGTACCTGGATTTGCCTGGATTACTTCAACACTGTGGTCCACGTCTTCTATCGGGAAACTCGTAGCTATTACGAACTGGAAGACTTATGGGGTGATGCTCAGTTCACCGAATACGAGACCCTCTAGATCAGCTGCAGCATTCTTTTTGTCGATTGACGTTAACGATTTCCCGCTTCATACGTTAAAGTAAGGAGTAAGGAACCAAAGAAAATTTATTGCCGAGAATGGAAAACGAAAATAAAGGCAATGGTAATGAAGGTGGGCCTAAGTTCAGCTCCTATTGGATCTACGCGATAATTGCGTTATTCCTACTTGCACTGAACTTCTACACGATGTCGGAAGGCAATCGTGATCCCATCCAATATGATCGCTTAGAAGAAATGATTGCGGATGAAGCCGTGGAGCGGGTCGTAGTGATTACGAACCTGAAGCAGGCGCATATCTATATCAAGGAGAGTAAGCTGGGAGAAGACCGCTATAAAGATGCCGCACAAAGCAGTTTCAGCCGCGACCGCTACCATTATCGCATGGAGATCGGTTCACCTGATCAATTTAGCGATGACCTCAAAGAAATACAGGAAGCCGAAGGTATCGAACGAGCGGATTGGATCCGTCCGACCTTCGAAACACGCCAAGATATTATTGGCAACCTCCTCAGTTGGCTATTACCAATCATTGTTATTGTAGCCATTTGGATCTTCATCATGCGCCGCGTTGGCGGTGGTGGTGCTGGCCCGGGCTCACAGATCTTCAACATTGGTAAATCTCGTGCTACCCTATTCGACCAGAACAGCAAAGTCAATATCACCTTTGCTGATGTGGCTGGTTTGGACGAAGCCAAGGAAGAAGTAATGGAGATTGTTGACTTCCTCAAGAATCCTAAGAAGTACACTGCTCTGGGTGGTAAGATCCCAAAAGGTGTGTTATTGGTAGGCCCTCCGGGAACAGGTAAGACCCTTCTAGCGAAGGCGGTAGCCGGTGAAGCCGCAGTACCATTCTTCTCTATTTCCGGTTCGGACTTTGTAGAGATGTTCGTAGGAGTAGGTGCCTCACGGGTTCGTGACCTCTTTAAGCAGGCACGCGAGAAAGCGCCTTGTATTGTCTTTATCGATGAGATTGATGCCATTGGTCGTGCACGTGGCCGCGGTGGAATGCAGGGCGGTAACGATGAGCGCGAGAATACCTTAAACCAGCTCCTAGTGGAGATGGATGGTTTCAGCACTGACAAGGGAGTAATCCTAATGGCTGCTACTAACCGCCCAGATGTATTAGATACCGCATTGTTGCGTCCTGGCCGTTTTGATCGCCAAATTGGCATCGACCGTCCAGACATCAAGGGTCGGGAGGCGATCTTCCGCGTACACTTGAAGAACATCAAGACTTCTCCAGAGGTGGATCCTGCCGTTCTAGCAGAAATGACACCTGGATTTGCTGGTGCCGAAATTGCTAATGTTTGTAACGAAGCAGCGTTGATCGCTGCACGTCGTGAAAAGGTAGCCGTGGAGTTATCGGACTTCAACTATGCCTTGGATAAAGTAATTGGTGGTCTAGAGAAGAAGAATAAACTCATACCGCCAGAAGAGAAGAAAATTATTGCTTATCACGAAGCAGGGCACGCCCTTTGTGGTTGGTATCTCGAGCATGCGATGCCTTTAGTAAAAGTGACTATTGTCCCTCGTGGTGTAGCAGCTTTAGGTTACGCCCAATACTTGCCGAAAGAGCAATACATCACTCGTACCGAGCAGATGCTAGATCAGATGTGTATGACCTTTGGTGGTCGGGCAGCTGAGGATGTGGTCTTTAGCAAGATTAGCACCGGAGCTCAGAATGACCTGGACAAGGTGACGAAGATGGCCTACGACATGATTACCATTTACGGTATGAATGCCAAGGTAGGCCAGGTGAGTTTCTACGGTATGTCTCGTGACAATTACCAACGCCCATATAGTGATGACACAGCTACCCTCATTGATGACGAGGTACGTAACCTATTGGATTCGCAATATGAGCGCGCTAAGGGTTTGTTGCGTGAGCACCGTGATAAACTAGAGCTACTAGCGAACGAATTACTCGACAAAGAAGTTCTTCTCAAGAGTGATTTAGAGAAACTTATTGGCCCTCGACCAGGTGATTTAGCAGCCGAACCAACCCAAGAATGGGTAGGTGTAGTGGACAACACTACGGGTACCAATCCTGGTGAGCAAACGCCACCAGTACCACCGGTTGAAGAAGCCTAAAAGAGGTATATATGGTTTCCGCAAAATTCCGCATCTTTGCGGCACCAACGAACCATAAAATAGAACTAATATGGCTGACGAAATAAAGAACGCTGGTAGCAAGGGTTACTTCTTCTTGATCATGTTTATCTCATTTTTGCTATTCATTATCTTGGTGGTAAGTATCTATAAAGCTAACTTCAACTACCTGCCTCAATAGGCCTTAACTCAAACTCGAGTTAAACTCATCCCACATTTCGGCTCTGCTGGAATGTGGGATGTTTGTTTTATGGCACTTCCTATATCTCAATGTATACAGCAGCCCCAACGAAAACATGAGTCATCCCGAACTTTGAGCCCAC
>CAJXOS010000077.1 GCA_913057725.1 uncultured Lewinella sp. | reverse complement strand
TCTGCGCCATCTTCGGTATTGAAGGGTTTGAGATTGGCGATACAATTGCAGATGTAGAAGCACCAGAGGCTTTGCCAACCATTGCAATCGATGAGCCGACCCTGAGTATGACGTTCAATATCAACGACTCTCCGTTCTTTGGACAAGAAGGTAAGTTCGTGACCTCTCGCCACATCAAAGATCGTTTGGAGGCTGAGTTGGAACGTAACCTAGCCTTGCGCGTGGAGCCTACCGAGTCATCTGACTCCTTTAAGGTATTTGGTCGCGGGGTACTTCACTTGTCGGTATTGATTGAAACCATGCGTCGTGAAGGATATGAACTACAGATCGGTCAGCCACAGGTTATCATCAAGCAGATTGATGGTCAGAAGTGCGAGCCTATCGAGGAGTTGACGATTGACCTACCAGAAGATATGAGTGGTACGGCCATCAATATGGTAACTCAGCGTAAGGGAATCATGCTAAGCATGTTGCCGAAAGGTGATCGGGTTATCCTAGAGTTTGAGATTCCAAGCCGAGGCTTGATCGGTCTCCGTTCGAATATGCTAACTGCTACTGCCGGTGAGGCCATCATGACTAGCCGATTCAAGGAATTCCAACCACTGAAAGGGGATATTCCTGGCCGTATCAATGGTTCACTGATCAGTATGGAGAAGGGTAAAGCTATCCCCTACTCTATCAACAACTTGCAAGACCGTGGTCGCTTCTTTATTGATCCAGGAGCAGAGATCTATGAGGGTCAAGTAATTGGCGAGAACAGCCGTCCGAACGACCTGGTAGTCAATGTGACGAAGACCAAGAAGTTGACGAATATGCGTTCTGCTGGTGCAGATGATAAGAACCGTATCGTTCCAGCACGTAAGTTCACCTTGGAAGAAGCCCTAGAATTCATCCAGGCGGATGAATTTGTGGAAGTAACGCCAGAAAGCATCCGTTTGCGTAAAATCCTTCTGCGGGAGGCTGAGCGTAAGCGTGGTCATAAGATCACTTTCGGCTAGATCGAAAGCTGGAAATAGAAGCTAACGTGAGCTTAGGAGACGATTTCTTCCTAATTTGTTGATCGGCACAATCACTTGCCTAGACCCAAACTCACGATAAAGCTAGAAATTACGAAGTCGAAAGCGGAGGATACCTCTACTTTCGACTTCTGATTTTTAGGCGCTGTTGCAATTAAAATCCAAAGCGCGTCCCCACTACCCAAAGCCCGAGATTCCTAGTGCGGTTAGGCGCACCGGGTACCTGTAAGGCCTCTGATCGCACATTACTGTCTAGCTGGAAAGCATTGGGATAGTAATTCACGAAGAGGTTCGAAAAACTGTACCCAAGATGAGCGGTGAGTCCGTACTGTAAGCCTGAATGACTAAATAAGACCTCAGACTCTCCCAACTCGTAGATCGGTATCCGATTAAAATCATCACTTATCACTGTGCTAAGTCTCCCACCTAAGCTGACCGACCAGCGTCCCTCGGGACGACGGTTATACCATTCGTAGTAGGGACCAATTTCCAAAAAGGGCATTATTGCTCCAATTTGTTTATCCAGAATTCGCTCTGGCAAGTCACTGACCAGCTCCTCAAGTTCAGCACTACTAAGTGTGGAGCCTTCCGTAAGCGAACGAAGAGACCCACGGCGCACATTTCGTATTCGGTAGTTTACCAATGAGGCCCCTATCCCCACTCGCAGGCGCCATTTCCGAGTTCCTTGTTCTTTCAATAAGATGCTATTACCGAAAGTAAAGTCGACAGCTGTCTTACTTCGAATTTCACCTCGTATGGTGTACTGTAGCTGTTCCTGATTTTCCTCACTCAACAAGAACGGCCTTGTGGTCACCAGGAAGCTTCTACCTATAGTGAAGCCTGCGTTGGTGGTAAAAAACCACGAATTCAGCCGGAGGCCACCCGTAACCCCTTTTATCACTTCCGGTGCTTTGACACCAGCGCGGAGTTGTTCGGCACTATACTGATCCAAAGACTCTTCCCCCGTAAGTCCTTCCTGTCGCATGCGCCACAGTTCATCGAAGAGAAAATTGAGGTCATAGCGATCGATTACGGCGAAATCAGCTGGTGATTTGGCTAGAAAAATCACTTTCGTATTATCACCGATCTCTACCTCAAGGGTATCCAAATAGACCGGTTGTTGGGCATGAAGAGCCGGGCTGATCAGCACACTGATCAGTGCAAAGAGAAAAAGACTTCGCATATCACTTAAGGTTTTAATTTGGTTTTGAACTAGCTTTTGAAGCTGGCGGCAGGATGGAAAACGTACCATCTCCATTGGGTTGAACACCGAGTTGTACCCAATCAATTTCGCCTTCCATATTCAAGCGTTTGTACTGCTGCCAGAGCCGTTTAGCAAAAGCTCCCTGACGAGCTTCTGCCGCCGGGATTTCTGGAATTCTTAGTTTCAGCTTAGTTCCAGTACGGGTATCGGCCGGCAATGCAACTACGGACTCGGGTAATAATTCGAAAGAATGGATAAGCGGTGCCACTGGTGTCACTTCTGGCAGTTGCTCCTGCGCAATGGGCAGGGTTATCATTCTAGCTACGGTATCCTCTGGTATGGTCATAGCTGCAGGTGGCACCGGAGTAAGCTTTTGCAAGGGTAACGGTTTGGGTTGTGTGGCTTTGGGAACGACCGTTTCTGGCACATCCAGTCTTTCATCTACCGGTCGTTGTTCTCTTATATCTGGTGCTAAACCCTGATGTGGCATCTCAAACACTTGCTCCACCTGAGTTTCTATTGAGGTCGGTGAGTCGCTTTGGTTCCACACCAGGAATCCTCCTAGGAGGAGTGCTCCTGAACATCCCCACAATAACCACCAAGCCCTGCGTCGCGGAGAGGTTTGCTGTTCCTCAATTTGCCGCCAAACACGCTCTGCCGACCAAGTTGGCGCCTCCGTTTGATCCCACAGTTCTGTAGGGTACGGTTCGTGTTCCTGTAGCCGTTTCATATGCTGTTCGCTTTTTTCAATTGTCGTTTCAAATATGCTCTGGCCTTGTTCAATTGAGACTTAGATGTTCCTAAGGATATTCCTAGGGCCTTAGCAATATCAGCATGGGTAAAACCATCAAAGACGTACAACTGAAGTATGGTCCGATAACCTTCAGGAAGCGCTTGAACGAGGTGCAAAACCTCTTGCAAGGAAAGCATCGCCAGGACATCATCCTCGCCGTCCCTACTCGTTTCCACTGGCAGCTCCCGTTCCTGTTGCCAACGCTTTTGCCGTCGCAAGCGCTCCAGGGCTTGATTGATGACAATGCGGCGCATCCAGGCCTCGAACAAATTACGGTGGGCAAATTCCTGATCATCCACAGTTCTAAAAATCTTCACAAATGCCTCTGAGGTAGCATCCTCGGCCGCCATTTGGTCATTCAGATAGCGATACGCAACCCGGTATAGCCGCTCACCGTAGTTCGTAAACAAGCGTTGTTGCACTTGTCGGTCACTAGAGCCACCTTGCCAAATTTGGGTACGCAATGTCTTGCTGATTTGTAAGGGTAATGAGTCAAACAGACCAAGGGTTGCCTGGCCGTGTTCTTTTTCCCAAAATTAAGTATCTGGAAGGCTAGGTGCCGCTACCAGGTCGTTGTTAATCCAGCTACTGACAGATTAATTTGCCGCAGTTATCGAACGTACATGCTGGATTAAAGTCCGCTTTTTGAAAATTTATCCCGGCAATAATCGGCAAGAGTCCCTCGATTCCTGTATTTTTGTAAGTGATAGCACCGATAGTCCGCTCAACAATCTCCGCGGTGCTACTCTAACAATAGCACATCTACAGTCTCTTCTGCCCCGAGAACCTAATCCTATTGATTATGCGTCAAGCACTACTTTCGTTGTTCTTATGTTCAACCTTCGCGCTATTATTTGCTATTAACAACCGGGACAGAGATGGTCTTTTCCAGGATTCTAGTCCACTAGCTGACGAATTGAACGACAAGAATAGTCAGTTTTCCAACCAAGACGTAAATAAAGACTTAATCGGTTCAAGCTCCCTCACACAGGATCAGCACACATTCTGTACTCTGGAGGAGTGTGATGAGCCTTACGTCTTCTTCTATGGCGAGGATGCCGACTACGGCGGCCGTACCTTGCTATCACATGATGGTTTCCTGTTTATCGGAGGTAATCGAGGAGATCAAGCTTTGCTAGCTAAGATGACACCTTCGGGTGAGGTCATTTGGACACTGGTGATGCAGCCCTTTCTAGATCTGCCAAACTTCGTCGTTGATCTCAAAATCGACAGTGACAACAATTTAATTGGAGTTGGTAGCGCTCGAATTGGAGCCACAATAGAATCTTTTGCGTTCAAATTGGACCCTGAAAACGGACTCATAATTTGGACCCAGGTTTACGAAAACCTCAGTACTGCGTACTTTGACGTGTCTGATATCTTTGAGCCAAGCCCAGGAGGAGATTACCGGATCCTAGGTAGTGTCTGGAATCAGTCACCAGATACTGGCTGTGACGCCTCTTTCTACTCTATTGATCGTAACACTGGTCAGATCACTGATATCAGAATGAACTATACTTTAGGTTCTTGCGAAAGTATTTGGTCAACGGTTGAAAACAATGGAACCTTCTATATCACGGGGCGATTCAACTTTTCAAATTCGGGTTCAACTCGGATGCGCCCAGCTATTATGAGTTTAAATGAGACTGGGACTCCTCTGTGGTCACGGCTTTATCTTGTTGGAGTAAATACAGATGCTCGCCTTTACTCCTCTGACATTAGCTTCGATGGCCCAAGTAATCTTGTGATGACGGCTCATGGAGATGATGATGGGGATGAATCTCTTACGACAAACGATATATGGATTGTCCGCACTAATCTAGCTGGAGGCGCACAATGGGCAATCAAATATACATTGCCAGAACCAGTAGGAAGTAAAGAAATTGTCCCCGTTGGAAATGGATATGTAGTGCTTGCTCAGGCAACACAAACGTCCACTATGTACCTACTTCGAGTAAACGGCCAAGGTGACCTCTTTTGGGCCAAGCAGCTTAACAATCTAGAAAACAGAAGAGAGACGGGGGATGATCTTATCGTAGAAGGTGACTTTATCTATATGGTTGCCACACATATTGGTGCCGATAACAATCACCTTGCCTTGCTTCGAATTGACTTTGAAACCGGACAACTCGTAGACGATTGCTATGAATCAGTTGACTTCGAGACAACTCCCTTGTTCATCACCTCACCTTATGATGGATTCAATTCAATTACTCCGTTTTCAACCACGCCTACTGGAACTGGCCCAATTACAGTAGTTCCTGATGATCTAACGCCATTGCCTATTAGCTGTGCTCCAGCCTGTGGATTGGAAATTTGTGACAATGGTATTGATGATGACGGAGATGGCTTAGTAGATTGTGAAGACCCTGATGTAGCCGATGACTGTTGTTGCTACGAACCTCCAGTCCTTGAATTGGGTGATGATATAGTCCTTTGTGAAAATGAGGCTATTGAACTCGACGCAGGCCCCGAATTTGAGACTTATTCATGGTCTGACATGAGTGTGGAACAAACTACCACCAGTACTCTACCGGGAATTTATAGTGTTACCGTTACCGACCAGTGTGGCAATGAGCAGGTAGATAGCCTTGAAATTCGAATTGACCCTGCGCCTTCTATCGATCTCGGACCAGACGTTACCTTATGCCTAGGCGAGACCTTAACGCTGGCGGTTGATGGATTCACAACCTATGAGTGGTTTCCAACTGATGGTTTTGATTGTAGTGATTGCCCTACTGTCACCTACAATGCGGCAGAGAATAATACGATTATAGTCATTGGCACAACCGAAATAGGATGTGTAAGCACCGACACGCTAATGGTTAGCTTCAGCGACGAGCAGGCCGGCACCTTTACCGCCACCGATCTCTGCGCAGGCGAGACGCTTACCTTTGGTGATCTGCTAATCACCGAAGCTGGCTTATATTTTGACACTACCACAGTAGGTGATTGCACTGCAATTGACACCCTGGAAGTGACAATTTTATCCACCTTCGAAACCAGTGAAGTAGCAAGCATTTGTGCGGGCGAGACATTAACCATCTTTGGCTCACAAGACGTAACTGAGGCAGGAACCTATACCATGGATTTCACCGCAAGTAATGGATGTGACTCTACTCATACCATTGTATTGACCGTGCGAGAGACCTTCTCCACTAGTGAAACCGTAGAAATCTGCACCGGAAGCACCACCGATGTATTTGGGGTGGAAGTCGGTGAGGCTGGAGACTATGAAATGACCTTCACGGCAGAGAATGGATGCGATTCTACCCATACAATTACTGTTGTGGTGTTGGATGAATTAAATACGGAGGAACAAATAACCATTTGTGCAGGCGAATCAGTCGATATATTTGGTACATCTACCGACGTTGCTGGTGAGTACAGCATGACCTTGATGGCAGAAAATGGTTGTGATTCTACACACACCATTACCCTTAGTGTCCTGGACGCCTTTGCTACAATGGAGAGTCTCAGCATTTGTGCAGGCGAAACCATTGATATTTTCGGCAACCCTGTGGATGCCGCCGGTGACTACAGCATGACATTTACGGCCGCTAATGGCTGTGATTCTACCCATACTATCACACTGAGTGTATTGGAAGCCTTTGCCACCAGTGAGACAATAGGCATTTGCCCAGGTGATTCTGCAGAAGTATTTGGAGAGTCCATTGATGAGGCTGGCGAATACGTCATGACATTTACCGCAGAAAACGGATGTGACTCCACACATACTATTACGGTAGTAGCACTGGAAGCATTCTCTACCAACGAAATACTACCAGATCAATGTTTTGGTAGCAGCGTAGAAATTTTCGGTGATAACGTTACAGAATCAGGAACGTACACCCAAACCTTCACTGCTGCGAATGGCTGTGACTCTACCCATACAGTAGAAGTAACCTTCTTACCACTAAACGAAACCTCGGAAGAGATCTTCCTTTGTGATGGAGAAAGCGTGGACGTTTTTGGAGAAATGGAGGACGAACCAGGAATGTATACCGAATCCTTTGTTGGCGCGAATGGTTGCGACTCTACTCACACGATCACGCTGATTACCGAAGAATTTACTGGTAGTGCCAATATCTTCCCACCCTGCCCAGGTGACCCAGACTCCTGGATAGTTTATATCCGGACCGTTGGAAATGGTGGTCCGTATACCGTAAGTTGGAATGGCAACGTGGTGGTTAGTAATACCATCAATGGAGTTCCAGTGGGTGACCACGTAGCGGTCGTAACGAGTGCCAACGGATGTGTTTATACTGTGGAGTTTACAGTACGTCCATACAATCAGCCCTGGTGGGGATTGGTGAGTGGTCCTAGCTGTGATGACCCGCAAAGTGGATCCATAGAAGTGCAAACGGAGCCAACGGATGAAGTTCTCAGTTTCAGCCTTGATGGAGAAAACTTTGATCCTTCTACTTCCTTCGACGGGCTCTTGGAGGGCACCTATGTACTTTATGTAAAGTATGGTGATCGTTGTGTGGTAACAGATACCCTAACCGTTCCTGGACCCGAAGACTTCAGTCTTGTTTTACCTGAAGATCAAGTAATCGATTGGGGCGGAAGCCTTCCAATTAACCCGATTACAGATGCTACCCCTGGAGCTACTTACAAGTGGTATCCGAGCGAAACGCTGGATTGTAGCGATTGTGAAAAAGTAATCGCTTCTCCAACGGAAACCACTCGATACTTCTTGCAGATAACGGATGCGAACGGTTGTACAGAAATTGACGAAATCCTGGTGACGGTAGATCAAAGAGTGCCCTATTTTGTACCAAATGTGTTCAGTCCGAATGGCGATGGTCAAAACGACTACTTTACCGTATACGGTGATGATCGGATTGAAGAAGTGGAGCGAATGATCATCTTCGACCGTTGGGGAGGTCAGGTCTTTGCAAGAACTAACTTTGCACCGAGCCGCGAGCAGTTAGGCTGGGATGGCCGCAACGCCAAACAGGAGGTCAGTCCTGGTGTCTTCGTGTATTACGTGGATATCCGTCTAGCCACCGGAGAACTGGTCACAGTTAAGGGTGATGTCCTCATTATGAAATAAGCTCAAACAAAGAGCTCCTGAATATTCACGTATTCAGGAGCTCTTTTTTCTAGTCATATCCTTTACTCCAAAGGAGGTAGTAGAGCCCCCCGCCTCCAGCCAAGAGAAAAACAGCCAACCAAGGTAAAATGCTTAAAAATGCACTCCCTCTCAGAAGAGCAAAAGAGAACTGATATATAGCATAGGCTGCAACTAAGCCACAAATAGATGCCCCCACCCTGCGGTAGTTGGTTTTGTATTCCTTGATGATTCCGGCTGCCTTTTGCCGCGTTAGTTCCGGGTACCCTCCTTTCTTTAAACTAGCAACTAATTCGGTATACTTATCCCCTACAGCCGTAGAGTGGGTTGTCAACTTCTTCCCTGAGCGAAGTAGCAACCTCAGCTGACGTGTCTTCCTCCTCGGCTTAGTTGTAGGTAACAGTAGATCAACAAAACCCACTACCTCTTCTTTGGGATACAAGTCTTTGCTCAAAACCGTTGTGAGCGAGAAATGAGTAGTTGTCACCGAGTAGCGTTTCGTTGCCTCCAAGAGTAAGTAACTGCCAATAAGTAGCAATAGAACTGCTAGCAAGAAGACGAGCGGGTAGAAAGTGGACAAGGTAAATAGCAAGAGCTTCAATCCAAAACCGCACAACACCAACCCTACTATACTAAGCAGAAGTTTGGTGGACAGTGGATATAGGTCTTGATAAGTTGTTTTTACACCTACAAAACTACATTAGCGCACTTCGTTGTCCTCAACAATTAGACAAAGTAATCCAGCGATTAGCATAGAGACACCACCAATTACGAGTGCATAAATAGAGACGTTGCCAAACAAGTTCTTTAGCAAGAAACCCAAGATACTTGCCGCTACGATTTGCGGGATTACAATAAAGAAGTTGAAGACGCCCATGAAGTATCCCATCTTCTCCGCAGGGAGTATACTCGAAAGCATCGCATAAGGCATTGACAAGATACTAGCCCAAGCGATACCCACTCCTATCATTGAAACAAGTAACATATTCGGATCAGAAATGAAGTAGATGGACAGCAAGCCAATTCCTCCGCAGAATAGGGCGACTAAGTGCGTCATGCGACGTGTAATTCGCTTAGCTAGAATCGGTAGCAAAAATGCGACAAGCGCTGCAATTCCATTATAAATGGCAAAACAAATGCCTACCCAGTCAGCCCCTTCATTGTACAATGCAGATGTACTGTCCTCGGTCCCGTAAACATGGCTTGTTACGGCCGAAGTTGTGTAGATCCACATCGCGAACAGGGCAAACCAAGAGAAAAATTGAACAAAGGAGAGCTGCACCATAGTTTTGGGCATCTGGAAGATTCCCTTAAAGGACTCATACAAACCGCCCCAAATACCGACCGCTGCGTTTTCCTCCCGTAGTTTTTCGATATCATCTGGTGGATATTCTTCGGTCTTGAAAACCGTCCACATAACCGCTACGAAGTAAGCTATACCTCCTAGATAAAACGACCACCGAACAGAGTCTGGAATGGTACCATCAGCTGCTACATTGCTCACACCAAACCAGTTCGTAAACATCCACGGTAAAGCGGAAGCAATAATGGCTCCTAAACCAATGAAGAAGCTCTGCATGGCAAAACCACTGGTCCGCTGCTCATCTGGCAACATATCCCCAACAAAAGCGCGGAAGGGCTCCATGCTAATGTTGATTGAAGCATCCATCAACCACAACATAATCACAGCCATCCAGAGTGCTGTGGAATTAGGCATAAGGAAAAGCGCGATAGTAGCCAAGATGGCTCCGATCGCAAAGAAAGGACGGCGACGGCCCCATTTTTCGTACCAGGTGCGATCACTGTAGTAACCAATAATCGGCTGTACCAAAAGACCAGTTACTGGTGCTGCTAACCACAGAATTGGCAACTCATCTTTAGAGGCCCCCAGCGTTTCGAATATCCGACTAACATTGGCGTTCTGCAATGCAAACCCAAATTGAATTCCCAAAAAGCCGAAGCTCATATTCCAAATTTGCCAAAAGCTTAAACGCGGTTTAGCAGAAGAGATCGAAACATTGGACATGCTAGATGTGGTTTTTCGTTTGCATTAAGGTAGCAGAATAAAGCTAGTCCAGACAAATATTTTCAGCAAATTATCAACTGGCAAAACCCAATTTGCATGCTTTCCTTGTTAAGACATTCCTCCCTCTCGATACTTTTCAACATCACTTGGCAAACAAAAACGATCCCAGATTGCCGGCAGATGAGATTTTGCCGTGGCCCCTTGTCGGACCGTCCAGTAGCGGTCCTTATTGATCCTTACCTGTGCGTCATAATCAACAATTGGCGCGGGATAATCTTCTCCCAGTTTAAATTGGTGAAAGGCCTGATCAAGCGCTGTCAATTCCCAAGGGCGATGACAAAGTGGAGCCGGCAACTTCTTCAATTCCGGCAACCATCGATGAATAAAATGCCCATCCGGATCATGTTGTGTGGCCTGGACATTCGGGTTAAAGATCCGCAGGGTATGATAGCCAGTTAGCCCAGCCTGCATCTGGATTTGGGGATAGTGGATACCGGGTTCAAAATCCAAAAATAATGGTGCCAAAAGATGAGCTACCTGCCTCCAATCCAACCACAAAGCGAAACTAGCGAAGGTGACTAACATAGCACGCATGCGAAAATTCACCCAGCCCGTTTCTTCCAGACATCGCAAGCTGGCATCAACCATGGGAAAACCAGTTTTGGCATTGCGATAAGCTTCCCATAAAGGGCCACCGACCGTTCGATCTAATGCCACAAAAGCGGGGTTGATCGGTTCATATTCGAGCTCATACCCAGACTCCAACTTCTGCAAATAATGCGATCGCCAAAAGAGGCGAGATAGGAAATTGGGCAGATTGAAGTCATCACCAATCCGCTCAGCTTCCCGGACCGTGTATTGATACACCTCTCGCACACTTATATTTCCATAAGCCAAATAAGGAGAGATCCGGCTGCAACTAAATCTACTAGTAGATGGCTTAGACAGTTGCCTGCTATACTTACGGGAACGTTCTGTTAGGAAGGATTTGAGATAGCGCCAGGCATAGCGTTCACCACCCGGTTGGAAGTCTCTTTTCGTTTTTTTGTACTCACTAGGAATTGACTGTGTCTGGGAAAAGGTCGAAAGTTCCGCGTTGATTGGTGGTGAGGATAATGCCTTCCAATCGTAAACCAGTGGCTGAGACTCAAAGTGCCGATCAAGGCCTTCTTTCCAACCCAATCGATGTTTTTGCCCCCTAAGGACAGCATCCTGACCATACTCTTGATAACAAATATCTTGTGCGTTGCACCAGCGCTTAACCGCTTTATCTCGATCAAAGGTTAGCTTAATGCCCACCTCCATATGCGAGAATACATTGGCGACATCGTAATGAGCAGCTAGCTTTTCAAGTGCAGGAATCACCTCAGAACGAAAAACTAGTAGTCTGAGCTGTGTAGATTGTATTTGCTCCTCAATATCCCGGAGACTTTCCCAGATAAACCGCCAGTGCCGTATAGCATAATCTGGATGATTCTCTAAGCTAGGCTCAAAGCAATACAGTAAAAAAGTAGGTAGCCCTTCCTTTACGGCGGCGAATAAAGGGCCATGATCACGCAGCCGTAAATCTCGCTTCAACCAAACTATATTGATCCGGGTATTTTCCATCGACAAACGATTAACAAAAATGCCAGACACTGGTTGTGACTTTTGGTGAATAGAAACTGAATTGCTACAACATCTTCCTACCTTCACTAGATGGAGCAACAGTGGAGAACAATACTGGAACAGGAGTTCGGCACGATTCAGAATTGGCAGGCACTAAGTGGTGGTGACACTTCAGGCGTTTACAAGTTTGTAGCTTCGGACAGCTTATTAGTGGCCAAGACCAGCAGTGGAAATCACAATCGTGATTTGTTGGGTGCAGAGCGGGATGGTTTACAAGTCTTAGCCGCTACTAAGACCGTTCTGGTTCCAGAAGTTCTCTTCTACCATAAGTCATCAGAAGAAGGAGAGCTATTAGTCACCAATTTTATTGAGTCTGGATCAAAGACCACTGTATCGCTACGCGAATTTGGAAGAGATTTAGCTCGCTTGCATCAGGTTGAGGTGCCACTATTTGGCTGGACTCGTAATAACTTCATCGGTGCATTGCCTCAATCCAATAAGGAGCAAAAGGACTGGTCTTCCTTTTACGTCGAGGAGCGCTTAGCACCTCAGCTACAATTAGCTCAAGACAAAGGCTTGCTTCCAAGCCACCTAATTCCGAATGAAGATAAACTGCACCAAGTTTGTAAGACAATATTAGGCTCCCCTCAAGCAAGTCCTATTCACGGAGACCTATGGGGCGGGAACTACCTCATTAACCCCCAGGGGCAAGGCGTTGTCATAGATCCTTCCTTCTACCATGGGCACGGCGAAGTGGACCTAGCTATGAGTCGTTTGTTTGGCGGATTCGGCCCCGCATTTTACGCAGGCTACCACGAAGTCCTCCCTGAAGCAGCAGGGGCAGAAGAGCGGCGAGATTTGTACCAGTTGTATTATCTACTCGTTCATCTAAATATGTTTGGTCGGTCCTACCTCAGTAGCGTAGCGGCAATTCTTCAACGATACTTCGCTTAACCCCTGACCAAAACTAAAAATCCCGAAAACCGACCTCAGCCGATTCTCGGGATTTTCACTCGAGACGTCTTGCTTTCTACTGCAACTGGTACACTCGTAAAGCGTCATCATTACAGCCTACTAACAAGGCCTCTTTACCATTGCTAAGGCGTACAGCTTGCACGTCCTTAACATCATAAGGCAACATCACCCCACTTTCACTTGAAGACATGGCAGTGAAGTTCTTATCAGCATCGCCTAGAAGAACTAGTCCAATGGATGCGTCTGCACGAGTAGTTTCTGGCTCAGAACCATACATGTTTCCAGCCAGGAACAGATCAATGAAACCATCACCGTTATAATCACCGGAAGAGATACCATTAATCGTCGAGAACTGAGCCTCTGCTGGCAGGTACTTTATGATAAATGCACCTCCAGTATTTTCAAGTACAATACTCTCAAACATTCTCGCTTCCAGGTGTAATGCCTGGCTAATTCCTGTACCCAAGATGTCATCTACACTAGCATCTGCAAAATCATTGTAGGTAGGGAATTTCTGAGCGATAAATGGCATTTGCTCCGAAGAACATTGGCGGCCACGAACAGGTACTCGTGTATCACCATCATACTTGGCTAGAACGATATCCATCGTTTGATTCCCGTCAAAGTCAGAAGTGTATACGTGGAATGGTTTGTCGTTGCTGGCGTGGAACTTATAGTTCAAGCCCAGGTTACCCACTACGTAGTCCATGTCACCATCTTTGTCGTAGTCAACAGCCTCGATCTTATTCCACCAGCCTAGGGCGTTCTGTAGACCGTATTGCTGCGTCATATCAATAAAGCTTCCACCATTCTGGTTGCGGAACACCTTGATTGGCATCCACTCCCCTACTGTAATTAGGTCTTGCCATCCGTCACCGTCAATATCCGTCCATACCGCAGAGTTCACCATTCCTTGAAGAGCGAACTCACGTCCAAGATTAATACTAATATCAGTGAATTGACCATTGTCATTACGCAATAAGTAAGACTGCGTAGAGTACGGGTAGAAGTTAGGGATTACCCGGCCACCTACGAATAAGTCCATATCTCCATCATTATCATAATCGGTTGCAGTAACACATGAGCCACTCGCAAGTGTTTCAGGGATATTACTCGACTTGGTGAACCCTCCACTGCCATCGTTGATGTATAGGCGATCATAGTAGTATTCGTGCTTGGCAGGCATTTCTGTACCACCACTTACTACGTACAAGTCAGCATCACCATCTTGGTCAGCATCGAAAAAGACAGCGTCCATGTCCTCGTGGCTACTGTCAGTATTGAAGGCCGCTACATTACGTTGGACAAACTGGCCACCTTGCTGCACGTACAATTTACCTGCTTGGCCATTGGCACCACCGATATAGAAATCCTCAGCACCATCACCATTTACGTCACCAACTGCGGTAAAAGGCCCCAATTGAGAAAGCTTATGTGGCAGTAGAACTTGTACAGCATAGTCATCATACTCATTCTCCTGGTGCACGAAAGGCTGGCTCAACATTGACCGTGTAACATCAGCAAACAGCGACTGACCAGCATCAGCACCTCCAGTAGCAGGTCCGGCAGATTGTTGATCGACACTCACTACTTGGTTGGCAGCAACGTCATTCATTACGGATACTGTACCGTCTAACCATTCTACTTGCACTTTGCTAGCAGCCGTAGCAGCCCCCAGTCCAAAGTGTAGCACAGGCTCAACACTTGATTGGTATCCGCGAACCATAATCATTTCCTGGTACTGCTCAACACCATCAGTGCTCACTCGTACCTTGGCGCCAATTCCAGAGCGGTTCTTGTCCTTACCAGTAAGGGATACCCGCAAGTAATTGTTACCATTATTGCTAGACTGATTCTCATAGATCATGGCTGGATCATCCAAGTTATTCAGAATCAAATCCAGGTCGCCATCCAAATCCAGGTCAGCAACCGATGCTCCTTGAGATAGCGTCTCCTCGCTCAAACCCCAATCCCCACTCTTCTTGCTGAAGGTGAGATCACCATTATTCTGGTAGATATAGTTAGTCAGCTTAGTTGACGGCATGATCTCGTAGAGGTCGAATAAAGGAAGATTTCCGTTATTCCGCGCAATGATCTCGGCACTCTCCTTGGCAAAGTCTTTATCAAATACATCACGCTTATAACCGTTGGCAACGAAGATGTCTTTTAGACCGTCGTTATCATAGTCAGAGATCAAACAAGCCCAGCTCCAATCGGTCTTGGATACACCAGCCATCTGCGCAATCTCGCTGAAATACTGGTTGCCACGATTCAATTGAAGTGAGTTATGCATGTACTGATAGTGCATACCCGACTGAGTCATCTCCACAAACCATTCCGGCTCCATAGAAGCCATATTAGTTTTAGAGCGCTTGTAGCTCTCTGGAAGCATCTCGGTAGTCATGATATCCGATAGGCCATCATTATTGACATCAGCAATATCTACTCCCATAGCGTAGAGAGAGATGTGGCCAGTCATTTCTTGCAGACTCTCCTTGAAGGTACCGTCTTGTTGATTGAGGTACAGGAAGTCAGGCTCGTCGTAATCATTGGTCACGTAGATATCCATCCAGCCGTCCTGATTAACATCAGAGGTCAAGACGCTCAATCCGTGAGCGTAATTTACAATTCCTGCCTCGCGCCCAACTTCTGTGAAGGTGTTGTCACCATTATTACGGTAGAGCTTGTCCTTCATCCATACGGGTGGATTGGCCACCTTTTCATCGCGATTAGGGATCGGACGACCGAATTCCATTGGGTGGTTCGTGATATAGGCATCCAGGTCTCCGTCATTGTCATAGTCGAAGAAAGAAGCCTGAATGGAATAGCCATTCTCCGCTAGACCAAACTCCTTCGCTTTATCGGTGAAAGTACCATCGCCATTATTGATGAATAATTTATTGCGGTGGTCTGTATTGCCTTCTTGCCAATCTGAACGACAAACGTAGATATCTAGCCATCCATCGCCATTAATATCCACCATGCTCGTACCGGTGTACCAACCGCCATCAGATGCAGAAACACCCGCTTGCTGCGTTACATCTTCAAACTTTAAGTCACCTTTATTGATATATAGCTTGTTGGGTACTTCATTACCAGAGAAATAGATATCTGGTAAGCCATCGTTGTTTACATCACCAACAGCGACACCGCCGCCATTATAGATATACTCAAAGTTTAGGTAGTTCTGCTCTACATCCTCCTGCAATGCATTCGTAAAGTCTACTCCACTTTGCTCAGGAGTAAGTAACTGAAATCGTCCTGTCTCGCCACTAGCTTGCATAGCCGATGCCGCTGCTTGATCAGACGCGCCATCTCCACCACAGGAGAACATGACCGACGCCAACAAAAGGCAAAAACCGTAGCATGAAATTCGACTGCTTTTATTCAACTTCATGAGATTTTATTTGACTCAAGATAAACTTAGGCACCAAAAGTACTATGTTTTGAAGAGTTAACGTAGCTTAAGAGCATGCCAAATATCACCCTTCACCCAATAAATCACCCCTTCTCTGAACATGACAGTATCCACAGATAAAAATCTGCTTGATCTGCAGTTAATCTTCAACTATTTACACGATCAGGCTTACTGGTCGAAAGGCAGGTCACTTGAAACAGTAAAACGGTCCATAGAAACCTCACTCTCTTTCGGTCTTTACGATGATGGTCAGCAAATTGGCTTTGCACGAGTGGTAACAGACTATGCTATAATTGCCTGGCTTATGGATGTATTTATTTTGCCGGAATACCGGGGTTCTGGTCATGGTCGAACACTATTAAAACAGGTATTCGAACATCCAGAGCTTTCACAAATCAAAACATGGGGTCTAAAGACTAGAGATGCACATGATTTGTACAAGAAATTCGGTTTCGAACAATTAACTAAGCCAGAGATGCAGATGGAATGGAAGAGAAACTAGAGACCATTAGACAATTGCGGTAAAGTAGTATTGGTAGAAATTTAAACTTGCGATTAATTTATTTTCTTTGTGAGAACTCATATTGACGAAGATGGCAAAGAAAGCAGCTGCAAAACAATCTAGATTTAGAGTTTCAGGTCTTGACCTTCGGGCATTGAGTGCCTTCCGGATTATTGTGGGCCTGAATGTAATCTACAATTTGATTAAGTATCGCTTTTTTGCCGGCGGCATCTACTATACCAGTGATGGTATCACCGATCCTATTGCCATCAAGAACGTATACGGGGAAATTTTTTCGCTTCTCACTATTTTTCAATCAGATGCTTTCGTTCTCGGCTTTTTGGCTTTCACCTTTTTATTGGCCGTTTTGTATGTCCTTGGAATTAAGGCACGATGGGTAGCTCCATTACTCTTCTTCTGTTTCGGCAACGTCATTGTAGCTAATCCATGGACGGTCCATGCGGTGGAATTTCTTATCGAAGCAAGTCTATTCTATAGCATCTTCTTACCTATTGATCACTACTTTGCGATCATGCCTACAAAGGAGAAGAAGGTCAGTGGGAATGAGTTACGCACCTTTCCAGCCTTTGTCCTCTTGATTCAAATTTTCTTTGTCTATTTCACGAGTGGAATTACTAAATCTGGTGAATATTGGCGCGAAGGCCTAACCGTACTCAGTGTCATGGATGACAGAATGCACGCAGGGATGTTAGCAGATTGGTTTGCCGCAAATCCGGGTTTGTGCTCCTTCCTCACCTATAGTACTGTTTATGTGGAGGTATTGATTGGGCTTTTGCTTTTCAGTCCACTTTTCAATAAACGAATACGGCTTGCACTTGCCTTAACTATTCCGGCATTACACTTCGGATTAGCTTTTGGGATGAATGTAGGTCCTTTTCACTGGATTACATTGGCCTTTGCCATTGTTATCCTTCCCGACTTTGTCTGGGATGCCTTGCTAAGTCGTTTGGGTATCAAGACTAAAAGCAAAAAGTCTAAAAAGAAATCTACTAAGCCCGTAATAACCAATCCACTTTGGCAAATCTGGGCAGTCCGGGTGTTTCTGGGAGCCTTCTTGATTATCGTCTTCATCCAGAATTTGAAAAAATGGGAAAGAGACAGTTACTTCTCTTCATCTATCTATAATAATCCAGTCCTACATGGATTGGCAGAGGTTAAGTTGCCTAACCCTCCTATTTTCATTGGGCTATGGAACCAACCATGGTGGACCTTCTCTCCGAACCCGCATGAACAAATGGGGTGTTTTTTAATGCTAGGAAGAAAAGCGGATAATACCTCTGTTGACCTTGCTACCGGCCGCACAATTTCGGTAAGTCCTGACCCCAATACAGGCGAACCTGTTTTCTCCGAGAAACCGCAGAATCAACTTAAGCGGACACACTTTGTCTTTTCCTGGTACGTCAGACGGCAAGTGAATCAAATGCCTAAACCGCTCCTAAAGCGTTGGCTGGATGTGGTAACGGAAGAATACAATAAGAACCATCCTAATGATCCGGTTTCGGAAACAGGGCTGTTTATGTTTTACAATCAAACCGACTTGGTGAATGGTCAAATTACAAAGGACCGTCAATTTATTCAGATTCAACTGTAATTGCTTGCACGCCATTGTTGAGGACTCACGTCTGACCACCTTTTAAAGGCGCGTGAAAAAGCACTGGTGTCTGCATATCCTAATAGATAAGCGATCTCAGACACACTAAGCTCTTGCTTTCGTAAATAAGACATGGCAAAATCCTTCCGCACCTCTTCCATGAGGAGCTTGTAAGTCAAGCCTTCTCCACTAAGTCGTCGCTGCAATGTGCGTAGACTCAAATTGAGGTGCTGGGCTACCTGCTCTATTGTTGGGAATTCCGGACGAATCAACTGAATCATGGATTGGCGAACTACATTGCTAAAACCGTGTTGTCGCTTCCACTGCGCCGATTTTTCCTCGGCATGAGCGACTAGAAGCCTTAACAACTGATAATCGGCTGTCTTTATTGATGCCTCCACTTGGCTTGGATGGAGCAGAATCGCGAATTCACCTTGCTGAAAACGCACGGGGGCACCAAAGACCCGCTGATATTCTTGTTCATGGGCAGCATGCTTCCAAGGCAAATGAACCGCTACTGGATGATGTGCTGTTCGCGTCAGTGCTTCGCATTCTCGCAAGGTAAAAGCCAGCACACCTTCTGCTGTATGCCGGTAAGCCACAGGAGATTGCTGTTCCCATAGTGGATTGCTCTGGAGCTTAATCTTGTAATACTCTCCACTGCGACTCAGACTCATGGGTAGTTCACTGCAACCCAGATTTGCAAATTCACAACAGTACTCTAGTGCTTCCTTCACCGTACTGCTTGTTTGTGTGATCTGGCCGATGAGACCAGCAGCAGATAAGCCCAGCCCCTCACCGAGATGTAGTCCCAGGCACTGGTCGCCTGTCATTTCCACCGCCAGCTCCACAACTCGACTGTAGGCCGCTCGATCAATCGTACTATCTGGTGCACTCAGCGTATTGGCATTCTGCCCGCTGGCACGGATCAAAACATCAGAATCTGCTCCTAATTTTCCAGCAAAGTCAGCGGTATTGAGTACAAATCTTCCATTGAAAGCCATACCTAAATATAGTACAATTCAGCATTGGCACGAAATGTCAACAGCTTGGCATCAACAGTCAAGACTCCCGCTTGCAGTAGGCTGATATTTGTGATGTAATCAATAAGAAGTTAAGCATGAAAACGATAAGCACCAAGATCATCATCCAGGCTCCTGCAGCTCAAGTTTGGGAATCTTTAGTCAACTTCTCAGCATACCCATCCTGGAACCCATTTATTCAATCACTGAAGGGCCAGGCCAAAGTAGGTACAGAACTGGAAGCTATTATTTGCCCTCCAGGGCAAAAACCGATGACCTTCCGTCCGACCGTACTCCGCGCAGACAAAGGCCAAGAATTTCGCTGGAAAGGGAAACTGTTCGTCAATGGGATATTTGACGGAGAACATTACTTCATACTCAAATCCATTAGTGAAGATGAGACGGAATTCGAGCACGGGGAGCACTTCTCTGGCCTCCTTTCCAACATCCTATTCAAGATGATTGGCGAAAACACTAAGCAAGGATTTGAGGCGATGAACAAAGCCTTGAAAGAACAAGTAGAGCATCAAACCGTGCTCTAAACCATCACAATACTAACTTGAAATAACAACATGAATACCTATCCACAACTACCGATCAGAAGAGCACTGAAAGCTAACGCAGTATTTAGCGCACTATCTGGGATTACCTTAATCAGCCTGGCACAACTAGTGGCCGACAGCTTTGCACTTAGCAATCCGCTCATCCTTCAAATTATCGGAGCAGGACTTCTGTTCTTTGTTCTTGGTCTTCTCTACACCGCTACTAGGCCAACTATCAAGCGTACCCATGTCCAGCGTATCATTTTGTTGGACCTTAGTTGGGTCTTAGCTAGCATTGTCTTGTTGGTGGTTCGCCCATTCGGCCTCAATAGTTTTGCCCACGGAGAAATAGCCCTTGTGGCACTCATTGTAGCATCGCTAGCCTATTGGCAGTACCGAGTTTTACCAGCGAAGGGCTAGAGAATTATTTCTGCCACGAAAAAGCCAAGGTAGGTTCCCAGGCCAGATCCGAGCGTCCCTACGAGAATGGAGGGCAGAATCAAGTCGGTGCGTTTCAAGCTCTTGGCCAAGGCCATTGCTGACGACGCTCCGCCTATGTTTGCTTGACTAGCAATAGCAACTACATCCCAATCTTGTTTCAAAACACCTCCGGCCAGGAAGATGAGTAGTCCATGGACAACCACAATACTGGTAGTGAAAATGGTAATTACAACAGCAAGATCTCCAATCTGCCCAAGCGCCCCCAATTCGCAAAATGCACCGATTACCGCCAGGAACAGGTAGATGGAGAATAAACCTAGGAGTTTTGCGCCACTTAGGCGTTGCACGACAGGCCATTGAGCCAGGACCAACGCAATGGTGGTCAGAATAAGAATAGATGGAACAGGGTAACCCCAACTCGCCAGCAGTTCAGCTGACCATTCAGAGACAAATAAAGTCCCGGCACCTAGAGCCAACAGCCACCCCATATGCATAGGGTCAAGGTTTTCGTCTTCTCGCTCCAACTCGTGAATCTCTTCCGGTGAAAGATGAGCAGTAGGATTGCCCACTTGTCGAGGGAATCGGCCCTGCAACAGCTTCGGAATAACAAGGGTAGCGATCATCCAAAGCGCAGTGAGAATATTGTCAACAGCTACTGTCCCCGCATATAGATTACCTTCTTCAGTTATTCCATAGTGCAAAGCAATGGCATTGAAATTCACACTGCCTCCAGTATAGGTGCCAGTCATCATTCCGGCTAGCGCTTTGTAACTATCCCCAAGCGCAGTCGCACCACCAATCAATTGAATGGCGATAATCGCGCCGATAGCCGTACTGATGGAGCCCACCAAAAACATGACCAACATGGGCAGGCCAGCTTGTTTAAGCTGTCCCAGATTCACCCCTAAAAGCAGATAGAAAATCGAAATGGGCGCTACGTAATGGAAAATGCCATCATACAAGACAGAGCTTTCGCTAGCAGAGGGGATAATCCCCAAATTGGCTACTACTGCCGTGACTAGAATAACCAGTAATGTCGTACCTAGATGGCGAAGAAAAGTATGCCGATTAAGCCATTCGCTTAGAACAATGTTGAGCGCGAGAATGGCCAGGATTGCTAAGGGAGCCTGCATGATGATGAAGTAGGTAAGACACGAAGATGGGAAAATTTTAACAACCGATTCCCGACGTCGAACCTGCCCTCCTACCAGACTTAGTATCCTAGCAAATCAAGCATGCTCTCCGGAGTTTGTTCTTCCCGATATACACTCGACACCAGGTTTCCTTCTTTATCTCTATCGATGAGGATATGTTTCGGCGAAGGGATCAAACAATGCTTGATACCCCCGTAACCGGAGATATTATCCTGGTAGGCACCGGTATGAAAGAAGCCAAGATAGAGTGGTTCTTTGTCGTCAGCTTTGGTCGTTGGCAGATAGACTTGACTCTCGTGTATTTCGGAGTTGTAGTAATCGGAATTGTCGCAGGTTAAGCCGCCGATATTAACTCTTCGGTACTCATTATCCCATTTATTGATGGGTAGCAATACAAAGCGTTCACCAATGCCCCAGGCATCTGGCAGACTAGTCATCAGGGAACCATCGATCATATACCACATCTCCGAATCGTTCTGCTGCTTTTGTGCTAAGACACTGAACACTGTGGCAGTGCTCTCCCCTACTGTATACTTTCCAAATTCAGTAAGGATATCCGGCTCTGGCACATCTGCCTCTTCGCACGCAACCAAGATGTTATTGACGATTTCCCGGACCATGTACTTGTAGTCAAACTCAAAGCCAAGACTATTCCGAATCGGCATCCCTCCACCGATGTTGATGGCATGTAGTTCTTCGTTGTGCTTCCACAACTCACAATAGATCTTAATTGCCTTGCGCAATTCTCCCCAATAATACAGACTGTCCTTAATGCCCGTATCTACGAAGAAATGTAGCAACTTCAGCTTAAACTTGGGGTTGTTCTTAACTTTCTCCTCATAGAAAGGAACCACCTCCGCTGCGCGGATACCGAGTCGTGAGGTGTAGAATTCAAAGTTGGGTTCTTCCTCCGTCGCCACTCGAATTCCCAGATTACATTTGCCCTCAACATGCTTCGAGTAATAATCGACTTCTTCTTTGTTATCACAGACAGGAATGACATTTTCGAAGCCATCGTTGATCAGATCCACAATCCGGCGTAAGTAGCCTTCCGGTTTGAAGCCATTACAAATGATTGTAATCTTCTTATCAATCTTTCCGGAATCATAGAGTCGACGGATCAGGTCAATATCAAAAGCGGAGGAAGTTTCGAGGTTGACATTCTTTTCCAAAACCTCGTCTAAGACATAACTGAAGTGATTACTCTTGGTGCAGTAGCAATATTGGTATTTCCCAGCATACCCTAAAGACCGCATGGCACGCGTAAATAAATTACGAGCTCGCTTGATCTGGGTACCAATCTTAGGTAGATAGGTCACCTTGAACGGGGTGCCATACTTTTCAATCAGATGAATCAACGGGATTCCGTGGAATTCCAAATAACCATTTTCGAACTCAAACCCTTCCTGCGGAAAGTAGAAGGTTTGATCGATTAGGTCAGCATATTTATTCGCCACTGGCTGACAAAATCTAAAGCGTTAAACCATTGGATTCACTTAGTGCTATCTAAAAAATCACATAGTAATTTGACGGAAATAAATGTGCCTTTTCTTAGAGGCCAATGATGAAGAAAGTCACTTCAAATGAATCGTTCCATTCCTTAATCCTTGGCCAGAAGGCATATTTATTTTTCCTCCGTCTCTTACGGATTCTTCTGCGACATTTAGCGCGGCAAAAGTACATGGAAAAATGATATTGCGCTGCACAAACTTTATCCTTAGGCGGGATTATTTTATGTTTGCTGGCAAAATTGATCAAGATGGACCAACTGGATTCCCTGAATCAGGTAGCGGACTTCCACCGCACCTTTAAACACCCCATTGAACCACAACCAATTATCCCGGCTCCAGAGCGCTGTAGATTGCGTGTAGCATTGTTGCGCGAAGAACTTCAAGAATTAGAAGATGCTATCGCTCAAAATGATCTAGTGGAAGTAGCAGATGCCCTCTGCGATATCCAGTACGTTCTTTCTGGTGCGGTCCTCGAATTTGGTTTGGGCGAACGCTTTCGCCAGTTGTTCGACGAGGTTCAACGCTCAAATATGAGTAAGACCTGCAGCAGCGAAGCGGAAGCGGAAGCAACTGCGGCACATTACCGCGGAAAAGGAACCGAATGCTACATTGAGCAATCTGGCGACCACTGGCTGGTTTACCGCACTAGCGACAAGAAAACACTCAAGTCCATTAACTACTCGCCAGCTGATCTGAAAAGCTTGCTCCCTTAACCCTCACTGACTTGGATTCTAACAACGCCCCAATCGTCCTCTTCTTAGACCCTACTGAGCCCATTCTTATGGACCGCCTTATGGCCTTGGGTTATGATTGCCGCGAAATGCTCAAAGCAGACCTTGAAGAAGTGAAAGCGATTCTTCCAGAAGCTTTTGGCATTGTGGTGCGCAGTCGTTTCCGAATTGATCGAGCATTCCTGGATACAGCCCAAAAGCTGGCTTTTGTCGCTCGGTCAGGAGTGGGAACGGAGCACATTGCACTAGAACATGCTGCTCTACGTGGCGTTCAGGTATTCACGTCTCCAGAAGGTAGCCGAGATACCGTTGGTGAACATACCATTGGCCTGCTACTCATGCTCATGAATAATCTGGCCCGAGCCGATCGTGAAGTTCGCCAAGGCGAATGGATCCGAGGAGGAAACCGGGGCTATGAGATCAAAGGCAAGACCGTGGGGATCATTGGCTACGGAAACATGGGACAGGCTTTCGCCAGGCGTTTGCAAGGTTTCGGCTGCACTGTTGTTGCCTACGACAAATACAAGGATGATTACGGCAATGAATTTGCGCAAGCTGTTTCTTTAGCGGAACTACAAGAACGTGCAGATATCGTAAGCTTACACATTCCTTACGAACATGATAACCATCATCTGGTTAATCGGGAATATATTGATGGATTTAAGAAGCCGTTTTGGCTTGTCAACACAGCTCGAGGCTTAGTTGTAAATACGGTTGACCTTGTAGAGGCCTTAGGGAAAGGAAAGGTGCGAGGAGCAGCTTTAGACGTGATCGAATACGAAGATCAATCTTTTGTCCATCTTGACCCCAAAAAAATGCCCCATCCTTTTCAGCGGCTCCTGGACAATCCGAATGTGGTATTGAACCCACATATTGCCGGATGGTCCTATGAGGCCGAGGATGGTCACGCAAGAACACTGGCAGACAAAATCGAAGCACACTTTCATTCCAGCAAATAGAGAATAAAGGAACATGGCACAAACCTTCCATTGGGGAATTATTGGCCCCGGTAAAATCGCTCATCAATTTGCGCAGGATCTCGAACAAGTACCTGGCGCGAAGCTACTGGGTGTTGCTGGACGCAATATGGAAAGAGCTCGGCGTTTTGCTGATGTATACCAAGCCCCTCACGCTTTTGACCAAGTAGATGATCTTTTGGCATTGCCAGAATTAGATGTCGTGTATGTGGCCACCCCTCATACGCAGCATGCTGCAAATACAATTAGCTGCCTCCAGGCAGGAAAGGCAGTACTTTGTGAAAAACCCTGGGCCATCAATAGTAGCGAAGCGGAGTTAATGGCTCATGTAGCTCGCGAGAATAAGGTCTTTCTTATGGAAGCCATATGGACACGCTTCCTTCCTACAACGCAGCAAATCCTTTCTATCATTAAGGAAGGCACCATAGGAGAAGTACAAAGTGTCAAAGCTGACTTTGGTTTCCGGGTTTTGGAACCCGATCCAGAGAGCCGTCTATTCAATCCAGCTTTAGGCGGTGGGGCATTACTAGACATTGGTCTCTACCCTGTGTTCTTATCGCAATTGCTGCTGGGTTCACCCAACGATGTACACGCTCATGCACGCCTTACAAGCACTGGCGTGGATACGGAAACCAACATCATCCTAGATTATGGGAATGATCAGGTAGCTAATCTGCACTGCACTTTCGGTGCCAACACCAAAACGGAGGCTTTCATTTACGGAAGTAAAGGAACGATTCACTGGCACGGACGTTGGCATGAGCCTACCCACTTCAGTGTTCTTCTTCCAGGCCAAGGTCCAGAGAACTACTTTTTCGATTATGAGTCTCATGGCTACAGCTACGAAACGCAACGCGTCCAAGAGTGCTTAGCAGAAGGCCTAACAGAATGCCCAGAACTCCCACTAGATTTCAGTCTTCGAATGACGCGTCTATTAGATGCTATTCGCCTGAAAGCGGGTATCATCTATCCGCAAGACAAACCGAAATAGGCCATTTCTGTACTAATTAACGTAAGGCTCTTAAATCTTGGTAGCGTAAACCATTGATCAACAGCCCTCTAATGTCTTTAATTCGGAAAGCGGTGATGGGAATTCGGAAATATCTACATGTGCGAATTCCAATTTCTCAATTCCGATTTTTAGAATCTTATACAAAATTGGTTGCCAGTTACTTGCATCTCGAACCTCAATTACACCTCACGTTAATTAAGAATATTGTAAGCTACGTGTCTTCTGGCTTTGGAAGGCGCTTTCCGCAATGCGGGCAGAATTTGAAGGGCTGTTCCTTCTTCTCTTTTTCCTTATTGCCTTCCTCTAGCTTTTCAATAAAGCCTGCACTTAAAATACCGGTAGGTAATGCTACCAATCCGATTCCTAGTACAGCGATTACACCACTAATGAGTTTACCCCAACCAGTCACTGGATAAACATCACCATAGCCCACCGTAGTCAGTGTCGCAACCGACCACCAAAAGGTAGATATGATATCGGGAAACTCCTTTGGCTGTACGTCGCTTTCCAAATAATACATGATGGTAGACGACATCAGTAACATGAGGAACATTACGAAGAGCGTTATGCCCAACTCATTACGTTTTTCATAGAAAACGTTGGTAAACAGCCCAAGTGCGCGCGTGTAGCGATTGAGTTTGAATATCCGTAGCAGGCGGATAATTCGCAGTATTCGGATGAATCGCAAATCGAACTTGAAGAAGAACGGCAAGTAAAATGGCAGTACTGCAAGGAGGTCAATAACTCCCATTGGGGATACCATAAATTTCCAGCGAGCTTTCCATGCTGGAAGCTCTGTGAATTTCAGATCAGCTGTCCATAAGCGCAATATGTATTCTGTGCTGAAGACAAAGACACTCAGCAGCTCAAAGGCATCAAAAAACCATTGAAACTTCCCGCGCAGGGGTTGAAAGGATTCCAGGATAATGGCAATGACGCTCAACCAAATAAGCGTGGCAATCGACAAATGAAAAAAGCGATTCCAAGGCGACTTCTTGCGCCCTTCCTCGTCGATAAGAAAGAATATACGTTGTTTGATGCTAGTCACGATATGGGAATTAGATGGTTAGTTGAATTAAAGGTGTGAAGGTTTCAAAGGGTCAAAATTCGGGAGCCGTTTATTCTTCGCGCTCCCAGTCCATCGTCCGCTTTACCGCTTTTTGCCAACCACGGTATAGCTTGCTCCGTTCCGCTTCCTCCATTTGTGGATCAAAGCTGGCTTCCAACTGCCACTTCTCGGCCAGTTCTTCTTGCTTCCAGTACCCTACGGCCAGACCAGCCAAGTAAGCTGCACCAAGAGCAGTAGTCTCTATAATGGAAGGTCGTTCTACTGGTACATCCAGCATATCCGACTGAAACTGCATGAGCAAGTTGTTAGCACTAGCTCCGCCATCTACTTTTAGCGTCGTCAGTGCTTGCCCCGCATCACTTTCCATGGCATCGAGAACATCTTTAGTCTGATAGGCAAGTGACTCTAATGTAGCTCGAATCAAATGACTCTTAGTTGTACCACGTGTAAGGCCGAAGATGGCACCGCGAGCATACATATCCCAATAGGGCGCACCCAAGCCAGCAAAGGCCGGTACCACGTAAACTCCGTCAGAGCCATTGTTCTTCATCGCGTAGTATTCCGAATCCGGCGCATCATCAATTAACTTCAGGCCATCCCGTAGCCATTGAATAGCTGCTCCTGCGATAAACACACTCCCCTCAAGCGCATAATGTACCTTCCCGTCAAGGCCCCAGGCTATCGTGGTCAACAAACCATTATTAGAATGGACCAGTTTTTCACCGGTATTCATCAGCATGAAGCAACCGGTACCGTAGGTATTCTTGGCCATCCCCGGTTCATGGCAAATTTGGCCAAAGAGGGCGGCTTGTTGATCTCCTGCAATTCCAGCAATGGGGATTGAAGTGCCAAATAAGCGTTCATCAGTATTGCCAAAATGACCGCTTGAAGGCTTTACCTCCGGTAACATCGCCCTCGGAACATCCAGGATAGACAACAGATGATCATCCCAATCTAATTGCTGGATATTGTACATCATCGTACGGGAAGCATTAGAGTAATCCGTGGCATGCACCTGGCCTCCCGTTAGCTTGTATACTAACCAACTGTCTATAGTGCCGAAGCATAATTCTCCTTTGGCTGCTCGTTCTCGGGCACCGTCCACTTGATTGAGCAACCAGCGTGCTTTCGTACCACTGAAATAAGCATCAACTACCAAGCCCGTATTCTGACGAATGTAATCGGTATGGCCATTAGCTGTTAGCTCGTCGCAAAAAGACGCTGTTCTTCGATCTTGCCACACGATAGCATTGTGAATTGGCTCACCAGTAGCCCTATCCCAGATCAAAGTCGTTTCACGTTGGTTAGTGATACCAATACCTACAATTTGCGTAGCTGCCATACGGCTCGGGCCACACTCAACTGCGTATCCCAGATTTCGGTAGCATCATGTTCTACCCAACCAGGTTGTGGAAATATTTGTGTAAACTCCTGCTGCGAGACCGCAACAATTCGCCCGTCATGATTGAATAAAATTGCACGAGAACTGGTAGTACCCTGGTCCAGGGCGAGTATATATTTTTCCACAGCTGACAACTATTTTCGGTTTTAGAACTTTAGTATAGATGTTATAACGAAACGACTAGGGTACCAAAAATAGAATTCCCTAACCAACTGACCAAAATTACCTCCGTCTGGTATGAAGATCCACCGTATCCCATTCCCACAAGTACCACAATTATCTTCTCGCGATGTTGCTTACGCCACTCAAGATGAGCGACTGCGCCCATTTTACAACTACTCAACTACACTTGAGGCTTTTGAGCAAGTAATTGCCGACAAGCAAAAAGAAGATATCAATCGAGTACAGCTTGTGAAGAGTCTGCGGGATCAGTATGCGCAATTGTCCACTCCAGGAAAAAGCGCAGATCAGATCAGTCTCTTGGAAAAGGACAATACTTTCACCTTAGTCACTGCCCACCAGCCTAGCTTATTCACTGGCCCCTTGTACTTTGTGATCAAGATTTGTTCTACCATAAATCTGGCAAGGAAGCTGAATGCGGCTTATCCACACTACAATTTCGTTCCACTATTCATTACCGGCGGCGAGGATCACGATTTCGAAGAAATTAACCATCTGCACCTATTCGGTAAGACGGTAAGCTGGGAAAGCGGAGAGAGTGGTGCGGTAGGTGCTATGTCCACCGCTACTTTAAATGAACCTTTAGAAGCCCTTAAAGAAATTCTAGGTAGCTCAGAACGAGCTGAAGCTGTGTTTGCTGAACTGAAGGCATCCTACACCGGCCATGAGCGATATGGTATGGCTACTATTGACTATGTCTCTAAACTATTCGCCGAGACCGAATTGTTGGTATTTGACATGAGTCGTCCAGAGCTAAAGCAGCTCTTTATTCCTATCATGCGGGAAGAGTTGTTGGAACAGCCATCTCAAGCATACGTAGAAAAAGCGCAGGCTGAATTGGAAGCAGCCGGATTTTCCGGACAGGCCCATGCGCGTGAAATCAACTTATTCTACCTCCGCGAGGGATTACGCGAACGGATAGAGCGCACTGCGGATGGCTATCAAGTCCTGAATACAGATTACAAATTTTCAGAACAGGAGATTATTGCAGAGCTAGAAGCTCATCCTGAGCGTTTCAGCCCCAATGTGATTATGCGACCATTGTTTCAGGAGAAGGTACTACCTAACCTAGCCTACATTGGTGGAGGTGGTGAGCTAGCCTATTGGTTAGAACGCAAGGAGCAATTCGCCCACTTTGGTCTGAACTTCCCGATGTTGATCCGTCGAAATTCATTGATGTGGCTGGATCGTGGAACCGTTAAGAAGATGAATAAGCTGGAGCTCTCTGTTTCAGATTTGTTCATTGAGACAGAAACTCTCCTCAAGCAGTTTGTGAAATCACAAACAGATAATGAGCTGACGATTGAAGAAGAGAAACAGCAACTAGAGCAGCTCTTCGAAAGTATTGCTACCAAAGCGCGAGACATTGACCCCACACTCGCTAAAGCCATTGAAGCCGAATACACCCGTCAAGCCAAAAGTGTTGCTAACCTGGAGGGTCGTCTAATGCGTGCTGAAAAACAAAAGCACGAGACAGCTCTAAATCAAATCCGCAATCTCAAGGAAAAGCTATACCCCAACAACGGCCTGCAAGAACGCTACGACAATTTCCTTAGCTTTTATCAACGCCAAGGAGACGCTTTCTTCCAAACCCTGATTGAGGTATTGGATCCTTTAGAACAAGGTTTTGTAGTGGTTGAGGAGGAATAATACTTCCACCCTTCTCTTTTTCTTACTAAAGGCAATCCCTAGCGATTGCCTACCTCATCTATTCAACTGTTTTTCAGTAGAGTACGAATATTAGCTACACCTATCATTTAGGTATAACATTGGTGAACCTATTTATTCTACAAATGTTACACAAACTAAAATCATGCTCGATCAGAAATATATTTTCCTACTAACGACCTCTCTTCTTTGCACGATAATCTACGCCCAAAATATGGACACAGTCTATACCAACTATCCGGGTACGGATCAAAGTTGGGAAAAGGTATACTCAGGTACGGATAAGGTGTCTGAGAACATTTAGAGCGTGTTGGGAATTTTCTTGCTCTAAGCAG
>CAJXOS010000076.1 GCA_913057725.1 uncultured Lewinella sp. | reverse complement strand
CGAGGCGCAGAAGGTTTGGATTCCCAAACCTCTCCGGCCTCGGTATAGATACCATTTCAAGTTATTTACCGATGCATTAGACTTTTCGCACCGGTAGGCGTTTAAATGGTCTTAGTAGAGGTATTCTAGCGCTACTTCATCGTAGAAGCCAAATTCCCCATCTTCGTTAGAGCTAAAACAGGCTAGCATTACACTGGCCCAGTCAATACCGGTTGGTGTACCAGGAATATGGATAGCACCAACACCGCTAGAGCCTTCATTTACGTTTTGGCCACAGCTGGCGCGGCTAAAGTAATCTGTGTGACGTAGACCCAGGCAGTGCCCAATTTCGTGCGTCATCACGTGCTCATTGACATTGTTACTGTAGTTATCCATTCCGGTGTAGATCTGTACCCACTTGTAAGGGTTTCCGCCAGAAGGGAAACCTGCAGATCCACCAGCACCGCTGTTGCTTGGGTTACGATACACAACCATGTCCGCATTCAAATTACTGCTAAACGACAGGCTGAAAGTAAGGCCTATGTTTAGACGGTTGTAGTTGTTGATCGCCCACTGCAATCCAGTACGCATACGGCTCGACAAATCGTAACCACCACCATAACCACTTAGGCCGGTAACAGTAATCGTTTGTGGGCTGCTTACCAAATTACTAGTACGGTACTGCTTAAGACCAGAAGCCATCGCTTCCTTGATCTCGAGCATCTGCTTCTTCGTCAGTTCGATATCGCCTTCGATCATGTATACTTCGTCTACTGTTCCGTCTGGACGTTGGATCTGGACCAGTTCTACATCATCAAGGTTCATTCCATGACCGTCAACATGGTTAACGATCTCCGCTTCAAAGCCGGCCAACTCATCATCGTGGGTATGGCCTGCTCCTTCAGGGTCTTGGTCTGCCGCTAGGGCTGTGGTGGCGTTGGGCTTAATATCTTCATTGCGGTTATCTAGATCACAAGAAAATGTTACTAATGCTAAAGCCACAATCACTAATGCTGAAAATTGTAATCTGAGTTTCATTAAATCAAGTTTTAAGAATGATACAAAAGCACGGTTTGATGTCGTGGCGGCCAATTCCGGACATAGGCCTTCTGTTCTTTTCAAAGGACCAAACCTTCAAAAAGTCAAATCGACAACAAAACCTATAACAGTACTACTATCAACTGCTAGCACGTTGATAATCAGATACTCCAATAATAAATCCTACATTGGGGTAGAGTGCAATTTGTGGGAACAAACGCGAAAAATCAGGCTGCGTATCAGCAACCAATACAGTCAGGTAAGAATTGTCTGGGGAAGTATATTGCTTCGTGTGATTGGATCGGGTAAAGTGTCATTTCCCGATGAAGCTAATGTAAAGTCTTTTTTTAAAATTCAGCGAATTTTCTCTAGACTTTTTGCACGTATTTCTTCATTTTTATTTGCCTTCGACGGAAGACGGCAGCATATTGTTTGCACGAACAAATTCATCAATAATCTCCTTTACTGCTGGTTTTAGTTCTTGCACTCTACCACCCCAGGTATGCAGCTGCCCTAAGTAACGCATTTCAAGATATTCAGCGGACAAGCGAAATGGCGTAAAGAAATGTGGGATTGGCTCTCGTGTACTACTACAACACATAGCCCACATTCCTTTTCCGGCTAGTGTTTCACCGTGCCGAGGGTGGTATTTCAAAAGATCTGAAAGGCGATCAAAAAAGATCTTCATCTGAGCACTCATCGTATACCAATAGACGGGAGTCAGAAGAATCCACTCATCGTAAGCGAGTGCTTCCTCAATAGTGGCTAAGAACAGGTCATCTTCTGAATAATCATTGTCATAGGAAAAGGGTGCCATCTTCCGTGCGCTTAGATCGATGACAGGTGCACCCAATTCTTGGGAAAGGTAATTAGCTATGACTGCAGTATTGCCATCTGAACGTGAGCTGGCAAATAAAATAACTTGAGTACTCATGCTTCTACTTTACATAGTAATGCCGGTGGCTGAGCATTATCCTCAACCACCGGCATTCAACTATATCAAAAGGTATGCTGCTACTCTTCTAGGAGTTTTGGATTCATACCCATTGTAGAGAATCCACCATCGTGGTAGAGGTTCTGCATAGTTACGTAACGACTTAGGTCGCTGAAGAGTTGAACACAGTAGTCAGCACAAGCATCACCAGTAGCATTACCTAGTGGCGACATGCGGTCGGCATAGTTGAAAAACTCTGTGAAGCCCTTCACACCTTGGCCAGCAGTAGTCATGGTTGGAGACTGGCTAATAGTGTTTACGCGCACCTTGTTACGCTCACCGAAGTGGTAACCGAAGCTCCGGGCAAAGCTTTCCAGCAAGGCCTTACTTTCGGCCATCTCGCTATAGTCTGGGAAAGTACGCTGGGCAGCAATGTAGGTCAAGGCCAAGATTGAGCCCCAATCGTTCATCGCGTCTTGCTGCCAAAGCACTTGCATCATCTTATGAAATGAGATCGCAGATACATCAAAGGTTTTCTGCATCCAGTCGTGCTTCAGGTCCGTGTAGGCCCGCTTTTTACGCACGTTCACGGACATACCGATAGAGTGCAAGACGAAATCTAGCTTACCACCCAAGATTTCCTGGCTCTTGGTTACTAGGTTTTCCAAATCATCCATACTGGTTGCATCAGCAGGAATGATTTCTGCATTTAGTTTCTCACTCAATTCCTTGATACCACCAAAGCGCATAGCTACTGGTGCATTCGTCAAGGTAATCTGTGCCCCTTCTTCCACACAACGTTCGGCTACTTTCCAAGCAATACTTTGCTCATCAAGAGCGCCGGAGATAATGCCGCGTTTACCGGCAAGCAGGTTATTTCCCATAATCAGGCTTGATTTTTACTCAGCCACAAAGGTAATAGGATGTTCTAAAAATTATAGAGTGCAGATCGTATCTTTCGGCATGGAATATTTTTCGGCACTTCGTACGAGCAGCCTTACCACCCTTCTGCTGCTATTGATTATCAATACAACCATGACTCAGCAAATGAACCGTCTGCCCCTTACTGAAGGCTGGACCATTAAAGCCAGCGATTTCCCTCAGGCCGAAGGTTTGAGTACGACCGTACCCAGCGTGGTTCAAGAAGTGCTGACCCGCTCGGGGCTAATTCCTGACCCTTACTACGGCACCAATGAAAATGATGTCCAATGGGTAGGTGATCGCAACTGGGAATACGAATTGCATTTTGATCTACCGGAATTGGATAATTCCAAACAATACCGACTCAACTTTGAAGGCTTGGACACCTACGCCAAGGTTTATTTGAATGGCAACCTAATCCTTGAGGCAGACAATATGTTCCGCTCCTGGAAGGTATCGGTAAAAGAATTCCTACAAGAGAAAGACAATCATTTGCGGGTCGCCTTCACAGCTCCTAGCCAAGCATTGGCCACAACAATTGAAGAATTACCCTTTGCGCTCAATAAGACCGCAGCCAACGATACTGGCGAACCTCGAATGGCCAACTTCGCTCGCAAGGCACAGTTCCTCTTTGGCTGGGATTGGGGGTTACGACTAGTGACACAAGGTATTTGGCGCCCGGTCTGGTTGGAGAGTTGGGCCGATGGTCGCCTGGAGGACCTCCAATTCTTCCAGCAAGAGGTTGCATCCAATTATGCACAAATGCAGGCCAAGGTGAAGTTGGATCGCCAAGCCGAAGGACAATATGAAATACGCGTACGAGGAGTAGACAATAACCAACTCTACGCAAAACGCGCACTCACCGCAACGGAATCGGCAGTAGATATCAACTTCCGTATTGATCAGCCAATACTTTGGTGGCCCAATGGTCATGGTGATCCACATCGTTACCACCTAAGATGCGAGCTCTGGAAAGATGGTCAGTTGATTGATCAGACAGAAAAGAAGCTTGGTATTCGGACCGTGGAATTGGTTCGGCGCCCGGACGATTACGGCACTAGTTTTTACTTCAAAATTAATGGCCGCCCCATTTTCACTAAAGGTGCCAGCTATATCCCACAGGATGCTATGCTGACGCGCATTAGCCCGCAACAAAAAACAGACTTGCTCACCCAAGCAAAAAATGCTCACTTCAACCTTATCCGAGTTTGGGGTGGTGGCATTTACGAGGATGAGCACTTTTATGATCAATGCGACTCCTTAGGGTTAATGGTATGGCAGGACTTCATGTTCGCCTGTGCCGCTTACCCCGGCGATCCTGCATTCTTAGAAAATGTAGGAGATGAAGTACGAGAGAACATCCGCCGCTTGCGCAACCACCCTAGCATTATTACATGGTGTGGAAACAATGAGGTTTTCTTGGCCATGAAGAATTGGGGGTGGCAAAATCAGTATAATATTAAAGGAGAGGATGAGCAAACGATGTTCCGCTACTACGAACAGCTATTCCAAGAGCTTATCCCTAGCATAGTTGCGGAAGAAGACCCTGATCGAGCCTATACACATACTACGCCATTGGGCTCTTATACGAAAACTCACGCTCGAGACAATGGCACCCTGCACTACTGGGGAGTATGGCACGGACCAGATGATTTCAGTGGATACGAAACCAAGGTTGGCCGCTATATGAATGAATATGGCTTCCAGTCTTTTCCAGACATGGAAACCATTGCCAGCTTTGCAGACAGTAGCCAATGGGCCTTAGACAGCCCAGTAATGGATCATCATCAGAAAAGCTATATCGGGAATGGCTTGATTGGGAAGTTCACCGAACAATATGGTGAGCCAGCGGATAACTTTGAGGAGTTTGTGAAGCAATCGCAAATTGTACAGTACGAAGGAATCCGGCGAGCGATACTATCTCATCGTCTGCGGTGGGGGTATTGCATGGGCACCACCTTCTGGCAATTAAACGACTGTTGGCCAGGCCCTAGTTGGTCAGCTATCGACTATGAGGGACGGCCTAAGGTATTATTCCAGGAGTTGGGCAATCTGTATGCTCCAGTGGTAGCGGCAGCGGTAGGTGATAAGCGAAGCCCGCAGCTGGCCATTATCTCCGACCTCCCTGGAGGTGGTGAGATAAAATTGGAGTGGAAGAAAGGGAAACGAACAGCGAGTAGCCAAACTATCAGTAGTGGTGAACGGAAAATAACCTTACTCCGCCCAGGAACACAAGTAATAGATCCCCCATCAGGCATGGCGCCCAATAAAGATGAGGAGACGGTCATCCGTGTCCTTCAAAATGGAACAGAACTATCCGTGTTTAAATGGTCGGGCCGGCAAGACCCAATTCAACTACCTAAAGAGGATTGGAGTAAATTTCCAGATCTGGTGCGCGAGTAAACATTATCCACCCGTGGCTGAACGGAGACGATCTAGCTGAGTATCCCAAAGCTTCTGCTGGTCATCTACTTCATCATCATCTGCCCAGTCAGTGAGGGTTAGAATTGTTTCGCCAGTAACAGGAGAACGCTCCATTTGAAATTCTAGGTATTCTCCCTCATCAGCGTCTTCCCATTCGAAACGCAGGCGCTCATCCTCAATATCGTCAATAAGCAGAGCTACCTCTTCTTCGCCCTCCCAGCTGAAAGTATATTCATCACCTGTGATGTCTACCTCATCACAGAACCAACGAATGAGACAGTCAGGCGTTGACAAGAACTTATACATTATGGTAGGGGAAGCTCGGAAAAGCCGCTCCATTGTAAATTTTTTCCTCTCCATAGTTAGGGCATAGCGTTAAGTAGCGTGGTGAAAACAGCCACCAATTATTGCTGGCAGGAGGCCGATCGGCTCGACACAATAAAAGAGAAACCGTCCATTTTTCCAAATCTTTAAGGGGGATAAGTGGAATTTCGCCAAATCCCTTGGGAAATAGAACTATATTAATACTCAGCGTGTTAGAGAATTGTGGCAAATAAACTGGGCTAGATGCTTGACAATTAACTGCTTTGCGCCTATTTTTGCATTTGGATTTTTCTAAATATTCATCAATAACAGCAAGTGGTAGTTACGCAGATCTCAGACAAGCTTTTCCCTATTGTTGGGTGTTGCGATTGGCCACAGAATTAAAATCCGAGCGAAAATCCGACTTGCCATCCTTGCAGGGCGGGTTTTTTATTTTAAACAAGATACTACAACGAGGCTAAGTAAATGAGACAGTTAAAGATCACAAAATCCATAACGAACCGCGAGAGTCAGTCGCTGGAGAAGTACTTGCAGGAAATCGGCAAGGTAGACTTGCTGACCCCGGAAGAAGAGGTGGAACTGGCAAAGCGGATCAAACAGGGTGATCAGGCAGCTTTAGAAAAGCTTACTAAAGCCAATTTGCGATTCGTCGTTTCGGTTGCTAAACAATACCAGAATCAAGGTCTCTCTCTAAGTGATTTGATCAATGAGGGGAACCTCGGTTTGATTAAGGCCGCACAGCGCTTTGACGAAACCCGTGGTTTTAAGTTTATCTCTTACGCTGTTTGGTGGATTCGCCAGTCGATCCTACAAGCATTGGCTGAACAATCACGTATTGTGCGCCTACCATTGAACAAGGTAGGTTCATTGAACAAGATTAATAAGGCATTCTCCGAGCTAGAGCAGGAGTATGAGCGCGAGCCTTCACCAGAAGAATTGGCAGACCAGCTGGAGATTTCTACCGAAGAAGTAGAAACAACACTGGGTGTAGCTGCTCGTCACGTCTCTATGGATGCACCATTCGTAGAAGGTGAGGATAACAGCTTGCTAGATGTACTCGAAAATACCGCTACTCCGAATACGGACTCTGCACTAGAGTACCGGGAGTCACTACGTCGTGAAATCGAACGTTCTTTGTCAACTTTGACGGAGCGCCAGTGCGATGTTATCAAGCTCTACTTTGGCATTGGTGTAGAGCACCCAATGTCTTTGGAAGATATCGGTGATAAGTTTGGCTTGACTCGTGAGCGGGTTCGCCAGATTAAGGACAAAGCAATTAACAAATTGCGTTCTGCCAACCGTAGTAAGCTATTGAAGCACTACCTAGGTGCATAAGCTAGCCTTAGTTCAAGAAAGAAGAAAACCCGCGAAGTGTTGCACTTCGCGGGTTTTCTTTTTGTGGGTAGAGAAGCTTTTAACCAAGCTTCAATCAATCCGTCTGAATTAACTCTGCAGGCCAATCCTTGTTCCGGCTGGAACAACGGCTCCCTTCTTCATTACGATGATACCATCTCTGATTACGTGCGTATCGGTTTCTGCATCTGCCAAAGCAGTAGAACCATGGATACGAACATTATCACCGATACGGCAATCCTTATCAATGATAGCATTACGGATGTAACAGTTCTCGCCAATACCCATTGCTGGTTTACCGCCTAACTGTTCCATCTCTGCTAGTGTCTCATAGGAATCATTACCCATGACAATAGCATTTGACACTTCCGTACCTTCTCCGATACGAGAGCGCAAACCAATGATCGAGTGATCAATCTGCTTGGCGTGAATGATACAACCCTCCGCAATTACCGACTGGTTAAAGAACGAACCGAAGACTTTTGAAGGAGCCAGCATCCGCGGGCGCGTGTAGATCTGCTGCTCGCTATCAAACATATTAAACTCCGGAATCGGAGCCGTAAGTGCAATGTTAGCATCAAAGAAAGAACGGATGGTACCAATATCTTCCCAGAAGCCGCCATAAGAGAAGCTTGCAACTTTAAACTTGTTATTGATCGCATAAGGAATGATTTCCTTACCGAAATCGGTAGCATCCTGATTTTCATCAAAAAGACGCTCTAGGAATACCCGCGAGAAGATGTAAATACCCATCGAAGCCAACCAGTGTTTACCCTGGCTAGAGTACTCCTCCGAAACTGGTGACGTCCAATCTGGTAAGAGATCAGTACTTGGCTTTTCGATGAAGCTCTCGATCATTTCGCTCTCGTTCTGCTTGAGAATACCGAATCCAGGAGCGTCCTTATCCGTTACAGGAATTGTAGCAATAGTAAGGTCTGCACCCTTTTCAATATGATACTCCGCAAAACCCTCTAGGTCCATCTGGTAAAGCTGATCACCAGACAAAATCATCACGTAATCGTGATCATGATTACCCAAGTGGTGCATACATTGACGCACAGCATCTGCTGTACCTTGGAACCACTTATCGCTTGTACGAGTTTGTTCAGCGGCCAGGATGTCCACGAAACCGTGACTGAAGTGATCAAAATTATACGTGTTCTTAATGTGCTGATTCAAGGAAGCACTATTGAACTGTGTGAGGACAAACATGCGGCGGATTCCCGAGTTCAAACAGTTAGAAATCGGTATATCAATAAGTCGGTATTTACCACCAATCGGTACTGCAGGCTTAGATCTTTGTTCCGTCAGGGGGAATAATCGGGTACCTGCCCCTCCTCCGAGAATAAGGCTGATGATCTTGATCATATTCTAAACTATATGGATTTAGCGTTCATACTTGGGCAAAATATCCCCTATGTATAAAAATGGAGTTGAAAAGGTAAGAAAAATGTGGAGTAATAGTACTCTGCACAGGTTTTATTTGACCGCATCTTACGATTCTTAAAATCTGTTTAACGCACAAGTACGCTGTAGTTCCTAGGTCTCCAGTAATATCAGGAAAAGTGACGTTTAAAGCATCATAACACTTGCGTGTAAATAAAAAATAAATTACGTAAGTACTTACGTAATTTACATATGGAACCAGAATTTTACCAAAGAGCAGGGATTTTAGCCATAGGAAGTAGGCTTCGCAGACTTAGTGAAATGGTGACCCTTGATAGCTCGATAATTTTCCAGATGCACCAGATGGATTTTGAACCGCGATGGTTTCCCGCGTTTTACGTCCTGAGTCAGGTAGGACCGATGCACGTGACCGACTTAGCTCAACGCATTGGGCAGTCCCATGCCTCTGTTAGTCAGATTGCAAAGGAGCTAGAACGCGATGACCTCTTGAGTAGAGTTAGAGATAAGAAGGATGGCCGCAAGAGTTTACTATCACTCACCGAAGCGGGGAAGAACATAGCAGAAAAAATGGAAGAATTCTACGATGACGTCTACCACGGAGTAGCGGATTTGTTAGGAGAACTTGATCATAATTTTTGGGAAGCAATGCAACAAATGGAATCAGCACTTGAAAGAAAAAGCATCAACCAACGCGTGATGAGCAGTCGTAAAGAACGTCTTCGCAAGGCCATTCAAATTGTCCCTTACAAACCTCAGTACGCTCAGGCGTTTCGGGATATAAACGTGGCTTGGATCGAACAGTACTTCGAAATGGAACAAGCCGACTACGACGCCTTGGACAATCCTGACAGCTACGTCCTGAACAAAGGTGGACACATAATTGTGGCATTATTGAATGATAAGCCCGTAGGTGTTGTGGCCATGCTAAACATGCCTGAGGACACCTATGAATTGGCAAAAATGGGTGTCAGCCCTGAAGCACAGGGCTTAGGTATAGGGTATCTACTCGGACAAGCTGTTATTGATAAAGGACGCGAACTCGGAGCGAAACGGCTCTACCTTGAAAGTAATACCATGCTAAATCCGGCTATCCGATTGTACTACAAGCTCGGGTTTGAGAAATTGCCGCATACCATACCAAGTCCGTACCAACGCTCCAACATCCAGATGGAGCTGTGGCTATAAGAATTTGATTAGTATTTGCGTAAATTAAAGACCATCTCGGGTAATAACCTGGGATGGTCGTTTAGCTAATAGAATAGAAGCCCAAGATCTTTTCCACTGGTCTATTTCAACTGGAAAAGCCACTGGCGGAATTATCCCTATTTTTGCGTTTCAAAGCAAACCCTCTTTATGTCGCAAAGTATTCCAAAGCGTAACCGTGCCCAAATCAGTCGTGCGGCGATCGAACGACTCTACATAGCCATGCGTCACCTATTCATCCGCGGCAGCTATAAGCCGATGGGTGTCAGTGGAGAAGCTATGATCGAGGCCCTCACTGAATTACGTCCGGAAATTTATGGCAGCATAGCCGAACCAGAACGCGTAGAGCTTGATGGCCTGCTGTATGTCTTTCAACGACTCCCTAGAGGTATTGAGGAATGCCGCTTTGTAAAACTTATTTCGCGAGAAGGGTATGAGAATACTGGATTCGAGCCCATCATTGCTCCCAAACGTAGAAGAAACTCCTACCGCATAGACGAGGAAGAAATGTACATTGAGATGACCAGGGGCCGTAGTGACATCTACGATATCCTGACACACCTCACCTTCATGTACATTGAGGCAGAAAAGATTCGCCGCAATAGCGAGTCGCACCGTGGGCGCAAGCGCAGGGAGTGGACCATGCTGGAAGAGGTAGTCAAGCGCGAAGACGCTGGCCAAGAGTTCAATAAAGAGGTGGCTTATACTTACCTCAGCACATTATTGGGACGTACCTACGAAGAAACCATTGCGGCCTGTGAACGCTTTTCGGAAGATCCGAATGTCAATAGCATTTTTCACATCGCCTATTGGCTCGGCCATATTTCCTCCCAAGAGGCCCAAGAGAAGAAGGATAGAGAGATTACCTTCTCCAGCACGCTACGTGATCGGGTTGGACACCACGTACATGGTGAAAAATGGGCTGCAGCCATCAAACACACCCTACACGAATACGACCTACATGACCGTCCACTTCATGTGATTAGTGCCAACTTGCATAGCACTATGAACCTGTTGTATGCCGAGGCAGCACTGGGTAAGGTGAGTGCTAAGCGCAAGGAAGACCTCTTCCCCATGCTGAGCAAAGCAGAAAACGGTGATCTCCGAGACAAGGTGAAGCAATATGCCCGACGCCATGGCATGATCGAACTGGACGACACCAGCGGCACCAATATTTCAGTGCAGCTGTTTGATCTGGCAAAGATTAAGCAACCACCTAGTCATTTGGATTGGCAGCTACCTGATAATCCGGACGAGGCACCAGTTGTCTTTGTGATGGATTATGCGTTCGGTGAGCAGGCCTATGAAACAATGGACGAACTGCTCCGGCGTCATGAATCGGAAGAGCATGACCACGATATGCGCATACAGTCTGTGAACATTATGGGTAAGGCTGGAATCCTGGAAGGCGGCAAAGGTGACATCATGGTGCCCACAGCGCACGTATTTGAGGGCACCGCCGATAACTATCCATTCGATAACGACCTCACTGTTGACGACTTCAAAAACGACTTTGGACTCAAGGTGTTTGAAGGATTAATGATCACGGTTTTAGGCACAAGTCTACAAAACAAAAACATCCTCCGCTACTTCAAACAGTCTTCTTGGCAAGCCATTGGCTTAGAGATGGAGGGTGCTCATTATCAAAAGGCCATTCAGGCAGCCAGTAGGATTAGACATAGCGTCAGTGAAGACATGGTGCTACGGTATGCCTATTATGCCTCTGACAACCCACTAGAAACTGGTTCTACCCTAGCAAGTGGTAGCCTAGGGCTTGAAGGAGTGGCTCCCACTTATCTGATTACGCGTATTTTCTTGAATCGTATCTTAGCCCAACCCCTTATTCCATAGCATATGCGCCCCGATCTGTATAATATTGATACCGCTATTCTCACAACACGGACGCTCACTCGGCGGCTCCGTGAGGGTGATGGTGCCGACTTTCACAATCTTATTGCAGAGAATTCCGCCTATATCTCTGACCACTTCCCAATCCTGGTCGAGGCTGTACGCAGCCCTGAAGATGGTGAAGCCTTTGTACGTCAGCGGCTAGCGCACTGGCTTATGCAAAAGGATTATGCCTTTGGCATCTGGCGGGTGGATGAGGCGGACATGATTGGCTATGTCCACTTTCGTAATATCGACTGGCAAACACCACGGGCTGAAATCAGTTATTTCCTCCATCAAAACCATGCCGGCAAAGGCTTAATGACTGAAGTCATGTCGCGCATGGTGCAGTACGCTTTCAAGCAATTGCAACTCAACAAGCTGGTGCTCAAAACACTGATCGACAACTATCCAAGTCAGCGTTTAGCCCGCAAAGTTGGTTTTCGCAGAGAGGGCGACTTGCGGCACGAATACCGCAGAGCTTCTGGTGTTCTCCTCGACGTAATGCTCTTTGGACTGACGCGCGAAGAATACGGCGAGTAACAGATGACAGTTAGCGGACAAAACACGAGTCTCAACTAGGTCTGCGTCCTTTGCCTGACAAAATGATTTTTGTCAACTTCCCCTATCTTCTCGAAGTCCGGGCTTATCTTTAGGTTGTGAAAAAAGCATTAGCTATCATAGCATTATTTGGCGTACTCGCACAGGTTCTTTCTGTGCCGTTCCTGGCATTCCGCTTGGAGTACCAACGCGCTGAAATTGCGCTAGCTAAATGCGAAAACATTGACAAGCCGCAGTTGCAATGTGCTGGTAGTTGTTACATCAGTAGTCAACTGAGCATGGCCTTTGACCAAGATCAACAGCAAGGCCCAGCTGCGGAAGCGACTCAAAGCAGTCTTTTACCTCCTTTTTCAACCCCACCCGAATTCAATTGGCAGTTAAAACTGCTAGTTGACAATGAATCCGTTCCACGCTTTGAGCTGCTAACTTGGACGCCTAGAATTTTCTCTGACTCACCATGGCATCCTCCCAGAGGATAATCCGGATACTCTTTTCATAAATGCAATCGGCTAGTGGCAGTAGGCTACTGGTCATTCCAGGATTACTTAAAACTCTGGCATGTATATCAGATATATACTGCTATTGCTCTTGTTGAGCAGTAGCTTCCAGACTTTGCAGGCATGTGATGCCTGTGGTTGTAGTATTATGTTCTGGGACTTGGGCATAACCCCGCGTTTCCAGTCACACCAAATAAGCCTTGGTTGGCAACAACAATCATTCACCTCCTACTCATCCGCTGAGTCATTGGCGCTTGGCGTGATTGGTAGTGAGGAACGTTTTCATCAGTTGGATCTACAGACGCAATGGCGTTTGCATGATCGCTGGCGACTACATGTGGCCCTCCCCTACTCTGCCCTACGGCGGACGGTTGATAAGGAGGAATGGCGGCAAAATGGATGGGGCGACCCATCAGTTTTACTTCAATATGTAGTACTGGACCAGGATGAAAAGTCCACAATTAGTTGGCGTCATAGGCTAAGCGCGGGCTTGGGTATCAAGCTCCCCTTTGGACAACAGCCTGATTTATCAGCAGAAGAAATTGCACAGGCAAACTTCCGCTTGGGTACAGGCAGTACAGATGCACTAGTGTACCTCCAATACGTGATTCGTCACGGATCGTGGGGGCTTAGTGTAGATGGCTTGCTCAGCCGCAATGGCACCAATGACGAGGATTATCGCTATGGACACCGACGAAGTGGTCATCTAAATGTTTTTGCTGTTTGGGCTACGGGCAAGGTTGGCATTATGCCAAGCATGGGTATCTACTACGAAGGCGCCCAAGCTGATGTACAACGCACATTTTACCGCAACCAAACTGGAGGTCATTACACTTTTGGCCAGGTGGGCGTACAGCTCTTTTGGCCAGCTTTTAGTGCCAGCTTTCAGTACCAAAGGCCCATTGAACAAGAATGGGCAGATGGGCTGACAAGCGCAAATGAGCGTTGGATGGCACGGGTGTCATACTTCCTTTAAACCTCAATAATCACTCCATGAGAACTAGTACTTGGGGGTATCTCCCCCTCCTTCTGTTTTTCTTGGCTAGCTGTGAAAAAGAGGAAGTTCCACGAGTGGATTTGTCTGCTCCTGTAATTGATATCATAAGCCCTTCTACCAGCAATAGCTACGCGGCGGGGCAAGAAATGCACATTCTGGTTTATATCGAAGAAAACCAAGAACTGCATGATTATAGCATGATCATCCGTAATCAGGATCTTTCTTTTAACAAAACACTAGCGGGCGGGCATCTGCACGCCACTGAACATACTATTGATCAATACATCTTTTTACCAGAGCTAGCGGATCAGCTGTACACCATTACGGTGAAGGCCAGCGACCATAACGGCAACCTCGGGGCGGCCACGGTCGAGATCTCAGTTCCCTAAGTAAACAACCATCTTAAAACGATAACAATCATGAAATTCAACAAATTCATTTTGGGCATTTGCGCCCTAGCGCTCCTAACCGTTTTCTCTAGCTGTGACGACGACGATAATGTAACCCGCCTGGATTCTGATGTCAGCTTCCAGTTTGACTACAGCTTTGCTGATCAGGAATTCGCCTACGACCAAGTTTTTGACCTTGGTGGAACTGCAGTAAGTTTCCAAACTGTACAATTCTACGTTGGTGGTATCAAACTTCACCCGGAGGAGGGAGATGCAATCAGCCTAGAGGATAAGTACCTATTGGTAAAACCAACCAGCGGTGCGCAGGAGATCACCACACTGGATAAGAAGCACTACCACATGGGAGAGTTTTTCATTGGTGTAAGCCCGGAAGACAATGACCAAACATCAGAGGACTTTGACATGCGCGATCCAGCGACTGATCCATTAGCCCGCCAGAACGATCCTCCAATGAACTGGAACTGGAACGCTGGTTACCTATTCGTACGCATCGATGGCATGGTGGATCTCGATGGTGACGGCACACCAGAAACGGTACTGGAATATCACCTTGGTCGTGATGAGTTTCTTCGTAATGTGAGTATTACGCTACACACGGATGTTACCGAAGATGAGCAGGCCATCGTATTCGACTTCGATGTTGCTGCGCTTTTCAATGGTATCGATGTGTCTCAGGAATACAGCATGCACACGGGCGATGCTCCGGCTGTAGCTGCAATTTTTGCTGACAACATCCCAGGTGCTATCAGTAAGAAGTAAGGATTAGTAGTGGTTTGCTGTTTACCCTGCGGTAGAACAGCAAACCACTCTCATTGTATTAATGCTATTACAAACCTCTTTATCCTATGCGGCAGCTAAGGCAACCAACTAGTTTGCTACAACAAGGCATGCTTCGTTTAAGTAGATGGATTATCCTATTTCAATGTGGATGGTTGGTACTTGGGTGTAATGAGGAACCCTCGCAACCGGCAGTAGATACTACGCCTTACCAATTCGAGCTTCCAGCCGGATTCCCGGCACCGCTGGAGAGCGAAAGTAATCCCACAACGGTGGCTAAAGTAGAGTTGGGAAAACGCCTTTTTTACGATCCTATTTTGTCGGCAGATTTCAGCCTTTCTTGCAATAGCTGTCATAAGCAAGAATTGGCCTTCGCCGATGATATTGCCATTTCGCCAGGAGTAGACGGGGCACTTGGTTTCCGGAATGCCCCTACCCTAGCCAATGTGGCCTACCTTGGCTTGATGCACAAAGATGGTGGCGTACCTAAGCTAGATATGCAAGCGGGCACCCCCATTGAGGATATGGCAGAAATGAACCTATCCATATTTGATGCTGCGGACCGCCTGAATGCAGATGCAGAATATGCACGTGCGTTTCAGACAGCCTTTGGCCGAAAAGCAGATGCCTTTACGATCACCAGAGCATTGGCGGCTTTTCAGAAAACTATGATCAGCGGCAATTCTGCCTATGACCAATACACTTACCAACAAGACGATACCGCCCTAAGTGAGGCGGCTATCCGAGGCATGGAGTTGTTTTTCAGTGAAGAGCTAGCGTGTAGCAGTTGCCATAGCGGATTCAATTTTACGGATAACACCTTCCAAAACAACGGCACCAAAGAGGAGTACATAAGCGACCAAGGGCGCTTCAGGATTACCTGGGACTCACTCGACATGGGCAGTTTTCGTGTTCCCACACTACGAAACGTTGCACTTACCGCCCCCTATATGCATGATGGCAGCCTGGCAGACCTAGATGCTGTGTTAGCACATTATGACCAAGGTGGCAAAGGACACCCGCTACAAGATGAGCGCATCCGGCCCTTAAACCTCAGTGCGCAACAAAAGGAAGACCTAAAGGCATTTCTGTCCTCTCTAACGGATGAGCAGTTTATTAGAGATGAACGGTATCGGTTGGAGTAAGAGCCGTTAACGATTCTGCACCTTTTTTAGGTGCGACCGCCTTGGCGGGAGCGCGGGGCACGGAGTGCGCAAGGGCTAAGGATGGTAGGGCCACTGATAGGTGCGCCTGGACAGCCTGACGCTACGCACGGCGTGCGTAAAGCGGAGCCCCCAGAATAATGGTTGAAAAATGAAGGCAGAGCAGAAAACTAGAGAGTTGGAAAGGGTGTAGTGGATAATCGCCAACAAGAATGCGCATAACCGCCACGGCGGGCCCACCCTTCTAATTGGAACTTCCAATCCGGTTCACCGAAAACCTGCCAAAAAGCTGCAGGTACACGAATTCTACATCTCAACCTGCGGTCGCAAGTTGAGCCAGCAATGTGTTTAATTATACCTCTGAACGCCTTATGCGGACGAAAGCACAAGGTTAATAAGCGATGACTAGCCCGATGAGTCGTCTATTATCGAACCAGAACAGGAAGATAGATATTTTTTCATTTAAAAACAAATAATACCTGAAATTAAAAAACACCCTCAATAAGTTGCTTCTTGTCCTTTTCCCAAATAAGCTCTACTTTGTGAGGGTCTAAAAGTTGAATACATCCCTAAAACAATAAAACCCGTTCCCACCTATGGCTATGACTGCCGAGGCGATCATTTTCGCCATCAATTCCGCCATCCGACTCGGACGCAATGCGCAGCGTGCTTACGCGAAAAGCCTAACTTCGAAAAGCATTGTTCTTCCTCTTCCAAAATTTAGTGGTACACCGAATGCCTTCACGGCTCAGAGCTTCTTCGATGACACGGACGAGCGAACCGGAGGAGCACAGTACCTCGCTAAAATGGAGCGCCTACAGGATATTCACGAACGCTTTAAAAATGGTGTAGGAGATCAAGTACCTACGTCCGAAGAACTAGATCGATATGTGGATGCCTACGCCCAGTTGAGCACCCTAGTAGAGCAAGAGGCTACGGCCGACTTCCAGAGTGGACTGGATGACCGCCGAATCAATGCTGATGAGCTGGTGGCATTACTCAGTATTCGCCAGTATGCGCACGACAAGAGCAAGCACACCAAGCCCCTGCAGATGGTGGCCGGTACACTGGTAGAGATAGGAATCGATTATTTCAATCGCATCCCAGGAGCGCTCAATGAACAGTCTGCTACAGGAAAAGCGCTGAAGCACTTCCTGAAGGCATTCGATGATCTGGAGTTCAGCAGTAATGCAGCACTCCAGCAACAATCGCGCAAGATTGTGCCTCAGCTCTTCATAGCCGCGGCAGAAACCATTAGTGATTTAGGGCAGGAGGTGACGAATGATCCGAAGATTCAATCCTTCCTCCAGGCTGCAGGTAAGGGCATTGCCGAAGATTTATTCCACCGATTAGGTCAAATTACCGACCCAGATAATCAGGACGAGGCCGTCAACTGGGGGCGTTTCCTTTTGCGGAGTACGGTGGCCAATTCGGGTAACTATGTATTCTCTGCTCCGCGCGAGTTTTTTGATACGAATAGTGGAGCCAGCGCACTCATCAAGGCCACGAGTAGCGTGCTGCTCGACGCCATCTTGCAGGACCCAGACAAGCTGGACATCAAAGGAGGGCTGAATGCTGACACCTTAGACCGATTGTTGGAAACCAGCTTTAGCGTCATTGCCGAGCATCCGCAGTTGATTCATAATAGAAATGGCTTTAAGGAAATCGTAGTCGGCGTTAGTAGTGCCCTAAAGGATTATGATTTTCGGCGACCAGACCTTTTCCCAGAGTTAGTGCGCCTAGTGCTGGAACAAACGGGTAATAACCTAATGCTGTTCCGCCAGGACAATGGCGATCAGGGGCCGGGTTCGCAAGATGGGAAAGACCTACTGATTCGGGCCGTGCAGCTCATTTTGGCGGAGCTTTCGAAACCAGTAGCGGATGGTCAATGGCGCCCGCGCTTGAGCAAATCGCAGCTCCTGTTCGTGACGGAGCAGCTGCTAGAAGAAGTAGTGAGCAATCCAGGGTGGATCGAAAGAGAAGTGGATGGACGCCCACTGCTGGCGGCAGTAATCCGAGCCACCATTGACGGCCTAGCTCACATTCCAGCAGATCAGCGCCTTAGCGCGGAGACTTTCGAATGGTTGCTGCAACTCAACCTGCGCACCGTGGCAGCAAATGAGCTGGTACTGGAGAAAATCAAGTGGAGTAACGACCAGGAGGAAGAGGTGGTTTTGCAACAAGCACTCAGCCTGGTTTTTGCCTTTGTCTTCCATAAAGACCGCACTACCGCAGGAGATCGCTACGAGCTACTGGCAGAGCTACTCGACTACGTCATGGATGTCATTGTGAGTAGACACCCGAATAAGCGTGGCCTGGTACTGATAGACTTAATCCTATCGCCAGATAATGGCATCGATTATTCTGGTGGTTTTAATCGAGAGTGGGCCAATGCGCTATTGGATGCCGCCTTAGATACACTAGCGGCACATCCGGAGTTGATCAGTAGAAAGGAAGCCCTCGGTGAAATTATTGCTGGCATCGCTTCTGCGCTAAATGCATCAAGTTTCAAAGACTCAGATATACTGATAGAACTGGTTCGCTTGAGCTTGGAGAACACGGCGCTCAACGCACATCTAGTGGTTGGTGCAGAGGCCGACCAATCGGAATATCTACTGGTCATCTTCATCCGTGAGCTGCTTCTGGCCATCTCCGAGAAGGAGGACCCCGATGCTACCTGGCAACCAGACCTTACACCTGCTGAGGCCCTGGCCATTATTGACCGGATGGTAGAGGAACTGATCCAACATCCGGAATGGATCGTTCGTGGACCAGATGGACAAGTTATTTTCCGGGATGTGCTGAGTGCCCTACGAAGTGCACTCAAAAACCTTCCGGCCGGACAAGCAATTAGCCCAGAATTACTGGAGTATCTGATTATCCTTTGCCTACATGCTGCTGTAACCAGCCAGGCGGTCCTCAACAAGATTCCTTGGGGAAGCGATGCGGAGAAGCGTACAATACTGGAGCATGCCTTGAGCTTGGTGTGCAACTTCGTCTTCAAGGAACTGCGCATCAGTGGAGGCGAGCGCCTTGAACGCTTCGCTGAATTGGTGGAATATGTGCTGGAGGTGATCCTCATCTACCACCCAGACGAGAAAGGCCTACTACTGGTTCAGCTCATCCTCTTTGGTGAGGACGATCTTGACTACAGCCTCGGTTTTGATGACGAGCTCCTTACCGATGTTATCGAATCCGCTCTCCGCGTATTTGAGCAACACCCGGATCTCGTGAGTCAACAGACAGCCGTACAGACGATTGTCAGTGATATGGCTGGCAGCTTGGATGCAAGTGACTTCCGTCAGAAAGGGGTATTGCCAGATTTGGTGCGATTGGCCCTAGATACAACCGCCCTCAATGCGCAACTTGTAGTGGATGCAGAAACGGACTCTCCGCGCTTCCTTGTAGTAATTGCTATACAGGATCTACTTGGTCATCTGACCACAACAGATGCTGATAGTAAGTGGCGTCCGCAACTGAGTGGTGATGATCTCTTCCTGCTGACAGAATCCTTGTTGGATGAGGTGATCGAGAACCCACACTGGGTAGTGCCTACGAGCAAGACGCAACCAACCGTATGGCAACAAGTGCTGACAGCGGTATTGGATGCACTCGCACTATTACCAGAAGGCACACGCTTGTCGCCCAGCACCTTGGAGAACCTCATTATGTTGAGCCTTCAGACGGCAGCTACCAGCCCTCAAGTATTAGAGAAAATCAAGTGGGCCTCTGATGAAGAAGAGAAAGCAATCATTAATAGAGTGTATGCCTTGCTGATTAGCCATGTATACCCACCCAATAGCGAAACGGGGCCTGAGCGTGTAGAGCGATTCCTGGAGTTGCTCGACTTCGTTCTAGAGGTGATTATTGGACAGTATCCGGACAAGCGGGCTCTGCTGCTCGTTCAACTCCTCTTCTTCGATTCTGAGGTAGACCTTAGTCGAGGCTTCCACGAAGAATTGGCGGAAGAACTGGTAGAAGCGGGTCTTGGTATACTGGATGCTCATCCGGAATTGGTGACGCAAGAAGAAATATTCCAGAAGATACTTCGAGATACCTCACGAGCACTGCGGGCTTCTAAGGTGCCGATTGAGCACCTTTGGCCAGAGTTCATCCGTCTGGTCTTGTTCTACGGAGCAGGGCATTTGGATCGCTTGATGAAACTCAGTCCGAATAGTCCACGAATCCTCCTGGCGGTAGCGTTGGAACAAACGCTTCGCGCCATTACTCAGCCACCTAGTCGCGGCCGTTGGCGTCCGAAACTGACCGGTGAGCAAATACTAGAGATCGTGGAAGTGGTGCTGGCAACTGTGATTGACCGACCAGAATGGATCAATAGTGATAAGCTGATCCAAACCACGCTGGAGGCCATCTTTATCTCTCTTGGAGAACTCAAGCGCGGCCAGAGCCTGCCGTTCGAGACCATCAGCTTCTTGGTGAGTGCAGGTTTAGAAGCAGTAGGCACGCGCCAGCATCTGGTACTGACTGTAGTAGAGCCGGATGGCGGCAAGAAACAGGTCGTTCTGGAATACACGCTGAGTGGACTGTTTATTGAGCTGTACGATGAAAACGGCGGTACTGCAGGAGCCTGGACCTTAACAGAGATGGAAACCCTGCATACCCTCGTCACTGCTATGCTGCTGCGTTTGGCGGCGGGGCCGGCTGATCAGCAAATTGCCGATCTGATGCTTGACAAAATCCGTCAGGCACTACAGCAAATTAACAACAATCTCTCCTTCGCGTTGGAGGATTTAATCGCAGAGATTGACGAAGTAGAACCAATTAGTACTCCTTAGAAATGAAATACAACACCATCTATTCCCTCCTCAGCTTAATTGTACTGAGCTTACTTACAAGCTGCCAGGCTACGGAGGCTTATCGGCGAGCACAAACGGCATTTAGCCAAGGCGCGGCCGTGGAAATGACAGACCGCTTCGCTGATGCTGCCGATCAACTGCCCAGCAATTTTGTGTACTTCAATGACCTGTACCAAACAAATACTCCGGCCGACCCTGATCGTACGGCAGATGGCTACTACGAAGAGGCCATGGGCGAGGTGGCAACTGCCCTCAAGGGCAAAGGGCAATTGGAAAAGAGTTTTGCGCTGGATAATGCCTATGCTATTCAGGCACTAAGTATGTGGCGCCTGGAAATGTATGACCAGGCCAACAACATCGCTAAGATTGCAGTACCACTCCTAGAGAAGAACGAAGGCGAGGAAAGCGATATTCGTGATCTAGCCATGATGCAGGCACTTCCGGGCCTTATCAACATCGACAAATCGTTTGATGCTTTGCAGCAGATTCAGGCCCTGGGCACAGAACTCACAGCCTCTAGTGACGAGGACGAGCGCAGAAGCAAATACCAAGAGATTAAGACCTTATTCACGAATCATTACCTGAGTGAGGAAGATGGAGCACCATCCGTTAATCGTGGTCTGGCCTTGATCGAGCGTGCAATAGACAATATTGAAGGAGAAAGTGCCATCAGTTTATACTTACGCAATGCTCAGCTAGCTGGCGTTGACAACTGGGGCGATGCTTTTCAGGTAGTCTTCCTGAGTGCCCGACGGCTGAATGACAGCCCTGAGGAGTTGCAGTGGGTATTAGAAGGCCGCGACCAGTATACCGGCCTCTTGCGGACCTATCTCGAAAAGCTGGAATCCGCAGTACCTGGAGGAAAAGACGATAAGCTTTACTTGTACTGGGTGCGACTACTGGGTACTAGCACATCTTAAGAAAACCACTGCTTCACTGTAGTGCGATGATTTTTGCCAATGGGTAGTAGTTGCCCATTGGCCATTTTTATTTGGTTGCCTTCCACGTAACTAATACAGGACTTTTGCACGATGAAGGATTTGTGAATACGAGCGAAATCCTCAGGTAGCTCTGCCTCAAAACTAGTAAGTGTTCGAGGAGTAAGCAGGAAGTTATCTGCTAACCACACCTTGACGTAGTTGCCGTAACTCTCCAAATGGACGATATCCCGGATATTGATTTGCACCTGCCGTTTATCCACCTTAATGAACATCTTTTGCTCCTGTGTTTGATTAGCCGTAGGTGTTGTGCCCACTCTTTCCTTTTGCTGCCGAGCTTTAAGTACAGCTTGGAGAAAACGCTCGAATCGAAAAGGCTTCAGTAAATAATCACACACCTGGAGCGAAAAGCCTTCCAAAGCATATTCTTCGTAAGCCGAGGTGATGATTACCGCTGGTGGCTTCGATAAGGTTCGCAAGAAGTCTAGCCCTTTGAGTTTTGGCATATTGATATCTAGAAACAACAGATCAATACTATCCTGCTCTAAGACCGAATACGCATCGGTAGCCTGATACACCTGCGCCACGACCTCTACAAAAGGTACATCGTCAACGTATTGCAGAATAACCTTGTGAGCGAGAGGTTCATCGTCAACAATCAAAGCGCGTAGGGTTGTCATAGTACTAGCTTTAAGGTGGCGGAATAACGGTCGGCGGAAGGAGTAGTAATCAACTCATGCCGGCCTGGAAAGCGTAGACTCAAGCGGCGGTGTAAATTCTGAAGTCCAATCCCAGGGCTCTTTTCCTGCTCATGTTCCGGATCAAGGGAGTTTTCGCATTTGAAATAAAGCTCCCCTTTACTTTGCCGGCAAATTATCTGCAAAAAGCCTGCACCACCTGTTGGTTCTATTCCGTGTTTGAAGGCATTTTCCAAGAGGATAATAAACAAGAGCGGCGGAATGGTCACCTCTGGATCTTCCACCTCAATTTGGAAATCCACTTTCAATTCTTGGTGCTGGCGAAGTTTCTGTAAGTCCAGGTATCCTTGCAGGTAATCCAATTCTTGCTGTAGCGCTACTTCGTCTTCTTGGCCTTTGTAAATGACATAGCGCATCAGCTCCGAGAGCTTCAAGATCACCTCTGGTGTTTCCTGATCCTGGGTAAGGCTCATGGCGTAGAGGTTATTGAGCGTATTAAAGAAGAAATGCGGATTGATCTGCTGCTTAAGTAGCTGAAGTTCGGTAGCGGATTTTTCATTCTCCAGTAGAGAGAGTGTTCGCTGCTGACGAAACCATTCCACCACGACAATAAAGGGAATAGACAAAATGAAAAACGCCAGTGGCAAAGTGTAATTGAGTTGATCCAGAATATCAGGCACTATGCCAACCGGATGAATCTTGTACTGATTTACGGCAGGAATTAAGGAAATAAATCCATTCTGTATCGGTACAAAGAACAGCAAGAATCCCAGACTACCCACCAAGTAAAACAGAAGGCCTCGTTTTCTTAGCAACTGATTGAATAGCCAATTATGATGAACGTAGTAAATGAGGTAATAACTACCAAATACAATAACAGCCTGCATGACGGCGAACAGATAAAGCCATGCTTTGGCTAAAAATCCCATCTCTCTAACCCTGTCCTGGAAACTGTTACTACCTAGAACTAATACAAAGGAAAATAGCAGTAAGATTCCCAAGGCAATACGGGGAATATTCTTTTCCGAGATAAGCTCCAGGTTAAAGGTGCGCCAGCGATTATTACGCAAGGAGAGCCAGGCGCCCAAAATAGCCTGAATAAAGAAATAAGGAACTATGCCCAAATTACCGGGAAATGGCTGATAGGATATGCCTTTTCTAACGAAAGGCAGTTCGTCTATTCCCCAACCAAAACCAAAGACAAGGATTAAAGGGAAGCCTATGAAGGCGACCACCCACAAGAGTAGGCGAATAGCAGGCCGTCGGTCTGTATTATCCCACCATGACCAGAATAGCGCGGGAATAGCCATGACAAATAGGGCCAGCAACAAGCCCGAATACACAAGTAAGCTCTCGTGATGGCTCTGCTGCATGTAGACATACGAAAAGAACAATACCGGAACCAGATAAATCCAGCTATCGCGACCAATAAAAGTTCGAAGTGTGCTAATTATGTTTTTCATGCTATGCAATAAGCAGCTATCCAGCTTAAGGTACCAAAAATCATGATCAAGGCTCCATTCATCGTGATCAAGGGCATTTAGCGCTTTGATCATGGAAAACGTCTCCTTAAGCATCAAATATTGGGTTTTCTGTTCTGTCTTGGCAGCTTTGTAGTGAACGCAAAAGACTGTTCCATGGAACTTCTCATCAATAATGTATCCAAGACTTATCCGAATGGCACGCAAGCACTGAAAGAACTTAGTCTGCACATCAAGCAAGGTATGTTTGGCCTACTGGGCCCAAACGGAGCCGGAAAATCTACGCTGATGCGAACGATTGCCAGCTTGCAAAAGCCAGATACCGGCAGCCTCCACTTCAACGACATTGACATCCTCAATGATGCGATGCAGTTACGCTTTCAGTTAGGCTATCTCCCGCAATCTTTTGGTGTCTATCCTAGAATGTCTGCTGATCGCCTTCTACACTATTTGGCTCGACTGAAAGGAATTGCCTCGCGCAAAGACCGCCAACGCATGATCGACTATTGCCTGGAGGTTACGAACCTGACGGACGTTCGGCGAAAGCACGTAAGTAGTTATTCCGGTGGAATGCGACAACGATTTGGAATCGCACAACTACTACTAAACCAGCCAAAGCTGATCATTGTCGATGAGCCCACAGCCGGCTTGGATCCTGCAGAAAGACAGCGCTTTCTCAACATCCTGAGAGAGATCAGCTCCCAAAGTGTAGTCATCTTCTCCACTCACATTGTCGATGACATCAAGGATCTCTGCAATGACATGGCTATTCTGAATCATGGGCAATTGTTACTCCATAGCTCACCAGCCACCGCGCTAGAAAACCTGAGCACAAAAATTTGGACGACCGTCATTGACCAACAGGATCTTCAGCTATATCAGGAACAATATGAGGTGCTCTCTTCCACCTTTACCGCCGACCAACAGCTTCGACTACATATCCATAGCGAGCATCCGCCGGAAGGAACCTTCAAAGCTTCTGAACCCACTTTAGAGGACGTGTATTTCTCTGTCCTCAAGCAGCCTAATTAGTACGGCCCCACTTCTGATCATAGCTCCATTTATTCATCCAGGAAAGCACCATCTCTAATGTTCCAGACCATCTTCCGCCACGAGATCCAGTATTGGTTACGACAGCCCTACATGTACCTATTTGCGATAATCCTCTTCGGCATCTCCTTCTTGAGTATGTGGGGCATGGCCTCCGAAGCAGCTGGTGGCCCAGGAGCGGAAATCATGAACAGCTACTACCGGATCAACTTCATGAGCAATTACTTGAGCATGCTCATGCTCTTTCTTCTTCCTGGTACGATTGGAGCGTCCGTATATCGCGACTACAAAAGCCAGATGTACACCCTGCTGTACGCCTACCCCATCACCAAGCCTGCCTACCTACTGGCCAAATTTACCGCGGCCTTCCTGGTGGTTATGGCTGTGGTTTCTACCATTGGAGTTGGGTTTATTCTGGGCACGCAAATGCCAGGCGTGCAAAGCGACGTAATTGCACCATTTAGCTTGATGCCATATCTGCAACTGTACGGATGGTACCTCCTACCGAACATGCTATTGTTTGGCCTTATCATTTTTGCCATAGTGCTAAAGACACGGAATATTTACGTAGGCTTTATAGCGCTGATACTGCTTGTGGTATTTCAAGGCGCAGTGAAGGCTATTTTCAGTACCGAGCAGTTGGCCGTTGTTGCCGCCTTACTTGACCCTAGTGGGGACACCGCCATGAAGTATACCATCCGCTTTTGGACGAAGGCGGATCGAAACACCCTTCCTCTTCCTTGGAACGGGCTGGTTCTTTACAATCGCTTCCTGTGGCTTAGCATCAGTAGTCTGGTGGCAGTGTACATCTATCGCACCTTCAGTTTCCAGCAATTCACAACCGGGCGGAAGCGGGCAGAAAAAAATATGGACAACTCAAAATCCAGCCATACAGCACGTTCGGAATTATCCATACCGACGGTGACGTACAACATTGGGCTATGGCAGCAGGTAAAAACGTGTTGGTATACAGCTGTAGCCGATTTTCGCTTTATCGTATTTAGCTGGCCCTTCCTGGCTTTACTGATTACGGGTGCAGCATTGGTGTACTTTCAGCAACACGAAATGAACCCTGCCTACGGCTTCGAAATACTGCCTACTACTGGGAGGATGCTCCAGGTACCGATGTTCATCTTTGGTTTGGTGATCAACCTACTCAGTTTTCTCTATATCGGCATACTCCAATTTAGAGGTGAGACCAGCCGTATGGGGGAGATTATCAACACAGTACCGCAACCGGATTGGCTTTTAATGCTTTCTCGTCTGGGTGCTGTTCTGTTGATGCAAATTACGCTGCTCACCTTGGTGCTATTGTGTGGTATACTGGCGCAGACTATCCAGGGATATTACCGCTATGAACTGTGGCATTACTGCTTTGAGCTATTCGGCCTGCAATTGATCCACTTTGCTATTTGGGCCATGGTAGCCGTGTTTGTCTATACGCTGGTCAACAATCTTTACCTCGGTTTCTTCCTTTTGCTACTCCTCCCAACGGCAGTTAGTGGTCTGCGGGTAGTGGCCAACTTCATGGACTGGCCTTTTCTTCGTCAGAGTATCCTTCAATTCAACCAGGTACCAGGCGTTACGGTAGGCTTCACTTATTCGGATTTTTCTGGATACGGTGGCAGGCTTCCTCTCTATTTTGCTTTCAAGAGTTATTGGTTTGTTTTCACCATCTTATTGCTACTAGTGAGCTTGCTCTTGTGGCCTCGAGTATTCACCTTCTCTCAAAAGGAAAGATGGCAGCTGGCTATTCAGCGCTTTCGCGGAAAGCTGCGAACCGGAGCCTATTTGTGTGGTGGCTTTTTCTTGGTACTTGGGGGGTATTTGTACATGGCAGAAAACTATTGGAGTAAGGCTTACTATACGGAAAGTGATCAGGAGCAGATTCTGGTGCGAAACGAGAAACGGTATGCCAGGTATGAGGGTAAAGCCCAACCTCGCATCGCTGCTGCAAAGATTCAGCTTGATATTTATCCAGAGGAAGAGAACTACAAGGCCCAGGGCGAATTACTATTCATCAACAAAGTAAATCATTCGATTGACACCATCCTCGTGAGCACTAGCTTTAGAGAAGAAACCTCTTATTCCCTGGTAAACCCCAACCAACTTATCAGCCAAGACAGCGCCGTTCGATTTGATATTTGGAAACTGGATGAGCCTTTGGCACCAGGAGATTCACTGCGTTTGACTTTTGAAGTATCTAATTACCCTAATAGCTTGCTGCAAAACAATAGCAGGGCTTCTACTAATGGCACCTTTATCAGTTCAAACATTCTGCCTCGCTTAGGATTCCGGTCGCGCTTTCTCACGGATGAGAAAAAGCGTGCAGATTATGGCTTACCCAAGCGTCCATCACAGGAACGCTCTCCTTTAGACACCACCCTATTGGGCTATGCCTTCGCAGAAAACAATATGGATCGAATCCATTACGAGACTACTGTGAGTACGAGTAGTGATCAGGTATCTTTCTCTATGGGGAAACTGATCAGTAGATGGCAAGAAGGGGATAGAAGTTTTGCGCACTTCCGTTCTGAAGGGCCGATTGTAAATACGATATCATGGATCTCGGGTAGGTATGTACAGCAGAACGAACAAGCTGATGATCACCTTCAGTTGCAATTGCTGCAGCATGCTGCACACGGGCATAACAACGAACACATTTTAGCCGGGACGCAAGCCTCCTTAAACTACTGTAGTCAGTGGTTTGGCGACTTGAATTATGACACCATACGCTTAATTGAGTTTCCAATAACGGAAGGCACCTATGCGACCTTAAACGGCAACCTGGTACCGTACAGCGAAGCCCTATTCATGTGTGATATTGATGCTGAAAAGAACGACGTATTCAATATGCCGTTTTACTCGGCTGCCCACGAAGTAGCTCACTATTGGTGGGGGCATCGGGTAGACCCGGCTAATGTAGATGGAGGTAAAATGCTAACAGAATCTTTAGCAGAGTACCTAGCTCTGCAGGTTATGGAAAACGAATTTGGATTAGAGACCGTGCTCGATTTCCGGAAAAAGATGCAAAAGGTATATCTGCGTGGTCGCGCAAAAGAAGGAGCAGAGCGTCCACTTTACTTCGTCAAAGATCATCAAGATTACCTGAGTTATCAAAAAGGAAGTTTGGCACTCTACGCCATGGCACAAATTTGGGGAGAAGAGCCTCTGAACCAAGCTCTGGCTTCCTTTGAGGAGGAGCACCGCTATACCGAACCACCCTACCCTACTAGTCTCTCTATGCTGCAGCACCTGGAGGACGCTATACCCGATAGTTTGGGATACCTTTTGGAGGATTACTTCCAAACCATTACGCTATACAACAATCAACTGCAGCGTGTACAATCACGGCAAAACAACGACCAGACCTGGACTGCAAATGTGGTATTCTCTGTGGAGAAAAACCGCTACGACGCAAGTGGTAATATAGCCTCCTCCACACCTCCGCTCAGTGACTTCATTCAGATTGGCTTCTATGAAACAGCCGAGCAGAAACTACCGACCGTGGTAAAAACCGTACGCATAGAACAGGTAGCCAATACCATGGAGTTTGATTTAGACTTCGAAGCCCAAAAGGTTACTATTGACCCCTACCAGCTGCTGTTCGACAAAGAACGGGAGGACAATTCGAAACGGATGGAGTAGATAAAACATGAGCTCGTGACCGCTTACTCCAAGCGGATCCGAATCGGTACATAATACTGGGCACGGACGCGCTCATTGTCCTTTTCAGCTGGTTGCCATCGCATTTGCAAATCCGCCATGAACTTGACAATGCGGAGACCTTCATCACCCATTGCTGAATGAAAACTTCTCACACAACGAATGCTCTCCGGTTCGATTACGCCCTCCGTGTCGATCACAAAGCCAATTACGACGATACCTTCTGCACAGGCACCTATAGCAGGGTAGCGAAGATTACTATAGATAAAGTGTAAAAGTGCTGCCTCTGATTGTTCCTTAGCACTTTGCGTAGTTTGTTGGAAGGAGGTTTGAGTGAGCAAAAGTGGCGGCTTATCCCAAACGCGTACAGCAGCATCAGGCTGCGGCATTGCGAAAGGACAAGCAATCTGGGCGCCACAAAACGAGTAAAAAGACAAAAAGAGCGTCAATACTAGGAAGTAACGGAGCATAGGTGGTTTTTTGGGGTTATGATAGTACAGATGCACCTCAAATTAGATTTGGTGGACCGTACCTCTATCATTTCCTTTTTCGACTCGATTGTAAAGCGTACATTTTGGGCATGTTTGTAGAATTCGTTTACAACTTGTCGGTCTACGGGGGGATCAGCTTAGCGGCCTTCCTGATCTTTTTATTGGCCAAAGACCTGCGGCAACTTAGCAAGCGTATTCTTATCGGCATCCTATTACACTTCTTGATCCTTTTTGTAGTCTACGCTTTTGTATCAGAATCGATTGCCTTACAACTTATTCCCTTCTTCCTAATCCTATTGTACACACTTGGGCCGCTTGTTTACACCTATATATTGGCCGTTTATGATGCACAGCTAAGGTTAGATGAAGCGTTTTATCGTCGGCTAATTCCTGCCGGTATCGCTACCATCATCATGTTGGTTTGTTACCTAGCCCCCTTGCCTGATGCTACCCGATTAGGAATACTCCTTGCCCTATCCATTACCGGCTTGGCGGTACTTTGGTGGTTTAGCATCAAGGCCTACCGTCAACTGCGTATCTATCGAAAATTGTTACAGGAAGAGTATGCCAATGTGGAGAGCTACGATTTGGGATGGCTCAGTAACTGGATGATTGGTTTGCTTTTATTGTTAGTTGCAGACATCCTCTTAGGATTAAGCCTTTCCGTTTTCCCTGCGCTGCAAGATTATTTGCATCTCAATGTGTTGGGGTACGCCATTTTCATCGTCTACATTGGTTATCAAGGCCTATCACAGGATGGTGTGTTTTTGCCTACTCGACTGATAAAATCATCTGCTACATCAGCTTCAGCAACTGCCAAGCAAAGCCATCCGGCATTAGGCGATGAGGAGGCTGTTGAACAATACATCAAGAAGCTAGCACATATTATCCAAGAGGAAGAGCTTTTCCGCCAGGATGACTTAAGCTTAAGAAGTCTGGCAGAACGCCTTACTATGACAGACAAACAATTGAGCAGTCTACTCAATCAGCACTTAGACACTTCCTTTTACACCTACATCAATCAGTATCGTGTAGCTGCTTTCAAAGAAGCTTTAGCGAATGGAGAAGCGGAACACTACACGCTGCTTGCAATAGCCCTCGATTGCGGATTCAGTTCTAAGTCGAGCTTCAACCGCATTTTCAAGCAGCAAACCGGCCTTACACCGACGGCTTACAAAAACAGTAGGTAGTAATTCGTCTCACTGCTTCCATTGAGACGCGAGCCAATCTGAGACGCCCGTTATTTGCTATACCGCTAACGAAGTAGTTTGGGCTTTGCCTAACTGCTTCTTGCGAGTATATACTCGAAGCGAA